>JBPCWJ010000324.1:0-5062 GCA_051009635.1 Rhizobiaceae bacterium | reverse complement strand
GGTTTGACAAACAGGTTCACCACATTGGTCGGGAATGACAGCATGACCGGTGTAAGGATCAAGGTCAGCAAGGTCGAGAACGCCAGTCCGGAAATTACAGCGGTTGAAAGCTGTACCCACCAGATTGACGTGATGGAACCAATGCTGATCACCTGCTGGATATAGTCCATGTTGATCGCAAGCGCCATCGGCACCAGGCCGAGAATCGTGGTGAAGGTCGTCAGAAAGATCGGACGGAATCTCTGTGCAGACGTCTTCATAATGGCGTCATGTATTTCAGCGCCGTCAGAACGTAAGCGGTTATAGGTATCGATCAATACGATGGCATTGTTAACGACGATACCGGCGAGCGCCACGACTCCCGTTCCGGTCATGATGATGGAAAACTTCTGCCCGGTTATCATCATGCCTATCAGTACGCCGACTACGGCCAGTATAACGGTCGAGAGCGTCAAGATTGTCTGGTAGAACGAATTGAACTGGGTAACCAGAATAATAAACATCAGGAACAGGGCACCAAGTGCTGCCTTGCCCAGGAATTCTCCTGCCTCTTTCTGATCCTCGTCAGCTCCACGAAACCTCATTTGTATGTTCTCTGGCCATTCCTGTTCGGAGAGCCAGGCATCAATCTGCTGGACCTTGTCATCAGACGTCATGGCTCTGCCATTGAAATGGCTGCCTGCCACCAGATTGGCCTTTACGTCCATTGCGTAAAGACCGTCACGCCTTGTAATCGATGAGACTTTTGGCTTTGCGTTCACGTCCAGGAAATTGCCCACGGGCACTTGTCCGTTTTCGGTCCGTAACCGCAAACCATTAAGGCTGTCCAGCGAGCGCTGTTCCTTTGGAAGCCGGACACGAATATCCACCTCGTCCTCGGAATCATCCGGACGATAGGTGCCGACCAGCACGCCGTTGGTAACAAGCTGTACCATGGCGCCGACTGCGGTCACACCGGCATTGTAGCGCCCTGCCTCTTCACGGTCGATAACCAGCTCCCACTCAATTCCGGGCAATGGGCGTCCATCTTCGATATCCCGCAAATCATCCTGCGTATCAAAGAATTCGCGGACCTGACCAATGCTCTGGACAAGGGTCTCATAATTGTCGGACTTCAATTCAAGCCTGACATCCTTGCCGCTTGGGGGGCCACCCTCCAGCTTGCGCAATTCGATGTTCACGCCGGCAATTGATGATGTACGGTCACGAATTTCCGTAAAAATCTCTTCTGCACTTCGCCGCTTGGAGAAATCTGACAATTCGATCTGCATGGTGGCTACCACATCGGCAGGCTTGTCCTGCGGCGCGTTAACGTCACCCGCACCGCTGCCCGCACCACTGCCTGGTGCCTCTGTTGTCAGCACCACATTGTCAATGCCTGAGACCTGAAGCACTTCGTCCTCGACCTCAATCGCAATGTCACGAATATCGGTGGCAGACATGTTGCCCCTTGCTGAGACAAACAACGTCGCAATATCAGGTTCTTCCTCGACGAAAAACTCGACACCGGCATTATTCTGGCCAAATATGATAAATGTGCCGATGGTTATCCCAACTGCGGCCACCATCACCAGGATGTTGCCCATCACGCCACGCGTCACCACATTGAGAAATCGTACGTAAATGCCCATCGGACCAGTCAGTTTTTTCAGGTCCAGCTCGGCATCAGCGGACAGCATTTTTGCATTATCCTGTACCGCATGAAGCTTTGGCTTGCGCCTTTTCCGGATTACACCGGTCAGCCAGAAGCTGACAATTGCAACAACGGCAGCGGTGCCAATCGTTCCAAGTATCCGGATACCAGGTTCAAAAGATACGAAACCGGCGAACCAGGCAATCAAGGCCGCCGCAATCGCACCATGGATTGCATTCGCGATCTTTGCATTTGCGCTTACCCAATTGCCGTAGCGAGCCATGGTCATACCGGTGACCGGTACAAAGACCAGCGCCGTAAGCAGCGAAGCGGTCAATACGATAATGACCATGATCGGCAGATAGCTCATGAACTCGCCTGAAACGCCCGGCCACAACAATAGCGGCAGAAACGCTGCAAGTGTCGTTGCGGTTGACGATACGATTGGCCAAAGCATGAGTTTCGCCGCACGCTTGTAGGCGTCGTCAGTGGGCAGGCCTTCGGCAATCTTGCGGTCGGCATATTCGGTCATGACGATTGCGCCATCGACTAGCATCCCGACTGTCAGCACCAATCCGAACATAACCATCATATTCACGGTCATGCCGAGCGTCGCCAATATCAGGAAGCCGACCATGAACGACGTCGGAATGGCGAGGCCAACCAGCAGGCCTGATCGAACACCCAGAGATCCGACGACCACAATCATGACAAGCGATATCGCGGTCAGAATGGCTGATTGCAGCGAGCCCAAAACTTCAAAGATGAAGGATGATTGATCGATCAGGAAGTTGATCTTGATCGTGCTGGGCCAGCCATCAGTGTAGTTATCCACCACTTCGCGCACATTGGTATTGTTCTCGACAATATTGGTCCCAATGCGTTTGACCACCTCAAGCGAAACTGCCGGCTGTCCGTTCACCCTGGTAAAGGAGGAGGGGTCCTTATAGGTTCGCCTGATCTCGGCAATATCGCCCAGCGTAACGACCGCTTCGCCGTTCTGCTTGATTGGTATCGAATAGACATCGAACGCATTTTCAAGAAGGCCAGGAAGCTTGATATTGAAACGGGCCTGACCGTCATCGATAAACCCAGCCGGAACCAGCTGATTGTACTCTGTCAATGCGGTCAGCAGTTCACCCTGGCTGATATCGTAGGATTCAAGCTTCATGAGGTCGAGCACGACCTCAAGCAGTTCTTCCCTGTTTCCCTTCAGCTTGACTTCACGAACCGTGGATATCGCCTCCAGTTGATCCTTGAGCTTGCGGGCATGCGTGTAGAGCGCCCGTTCAGGTACGTCTCCTGAAAGCGTGACGATAATGGTTGGCTGTAACGCAAAATTGGTTTCGAATATTTGTGGCTCTTCAGCGTCGGCAGGCAGTTCTGCCTTGGCGAGATCAACCTTGTCCCGGATGTCGGCGAGTACCTTCTCCTTCTCGCTTCCAATCTGGAATTCAAGGATGATCCCTGCATGCCCTTCAGCGGCAACCGACGTTAGCTCCTTTAGACCCTCAATTCCTCTCAGTTCCGTTTCCATCGGACGGACCAACAGGCGTTCGCTGTCTTCCGGTGAAATTCCCTGTTGCGGGATGGAGACGTAGTAAATCGGAACGTCAATATCAGGATTGGCTTCCTTCGGGATGGACAGATATGCCACTATCCCCGCTGCGATCATGACAATCATCAGCGTCAGCACCGTCCTTGGGCGACTGAGTATTGCTTCCAGAGATCCACTCATTGGGTGCGTTCTCCGTTCTCACTCGCCCCCTCGGGAGCCAGGCTCGCATTGACGATTGGGTCTTCAACCGGATCCACCTTCTCACCGGTGATTACATATTCCTGGCCCAGAGAAATGACCCGCATGCCCGGCTCAAGTCCGGTAACCCAAAATCCGGTATTCGATTGCGACAGTATTTTGATCTCGACGAACTGAACGATATTGTCGTCATTGACCACACGCATCCCGATGCTTCCGTCATCTGCCAATGTGATCCAGGAAGGAGATATGCGAAATGCTTCGATATCCTCCAGCTTGATCCTGGCATTTGCGGTAAGCCCGTCAAAAATAACATTGCCCGGATTTTCAATCTCGATTTCCACGAGAAATGTTCTGGTTTTGGCGTCTGCCGAAGACGAAACATAGGTGATTGTTCCAGGAACACTCGACCCGGTGACCAGATCAACCTCTGCTTCCATGCCCAGTCGAACATTGCCGATATCCCGCTCTGAAATTTGGCCTACCACCAGCATCGGATCAGGATCGATCAGCGTCACGCAGGTCCCGGAACGAGAAAGAACGTCTCCAGGTTCGGCAATCGGATCCTGCACAATTCCTGATGCATTTGCACGGATATTGGTACGTCCAAGTTCGATTTCTGCCTCTGCAAGTTCCGCTAAAGCCGCCTGCAGGTTTGCGTTAAGCTGCTGAACTTTCAGGTTTGAGGAAAACCCCTGTTCCTGAAGCGTAAGGTTTGAATCGTGTTCAGTGCGCGCGCGAAGTAATGCTGCCTTTGCGCGAGCTACTTTTGCTTCACGCGAACCGGGGTCTATCTCGCAAACGAGATCACCCTCGTTGACATAATCACCCTTTTCAACGAGCCGCTTGAGCACAATTCCGCCCGTTTCAGCGCGAACAGGCACAACCGATTTGGCTTGTGTCCTGCCGCGGACCTCCAGCTCCTTTTGCCTGCTTTCAGGCATCACGGTTACATACCGGACCTTGAAGTGATCGGCTGAGCGCTTGGCTTCCCGCTCTGCAATTGGAGGCGATTCCGCCCCGGGATCCACCTGACCGCCAATCTTCATTTCACCTGTGGCCATCCACGCTACAATTGCTGCTGAAATTCCTAGCGCAATGACATGGGGAGTCTTTATCTTGAACGCCATAACTGGTCTTTCTCTCAAACTTGATAATGCAGGGCAAAATCACGCCCCAAATACTATTCTGCGGCCTCCACTTGGGCAGGCCCGGATGCAAGCAAGACCAGTTGGTTCTGGTTTTTCCTTAAATAGTTGAGGTCGTTTTCCATTACGGCAATGCCGTAATTCGCGACCCATTGGGTTGCCGGATTTTCACATTCATTCTTTACGTTGGTCAGCATTTCCAGTTCTGCTTCCAACCATTCAATTCTTTGTGTTATTGCGCGTTTTATGGCAGCTGGACCGGCAAGTTCCGCATTAATGGCCACCAATAAAAACTCTGATTTGAACTTGTCCTTGCTTGGAGGCTGCGAAAGCCCCAATGCAAGTTCCATGCGTCCGGCATCGGTTATGGAATAGGTTCTCCGGTCCGGTTTGCCTTCCTGAACTTCAGACTTCCCGGTAACCAGCCCCTCTTCTTCCAGTCGTGCAAGGGTCGGATATATCGACCCAAAGCTGATATCGACGAAATAGCAGAAACGGCCCTCGCTGGAGAGCTTCTTTATCTCA
>JBPCWJ010000323.1:0-3066 GCA_051009635.1 Rhizobiaceae bacterium | reverse complement strand
CGGTCTTCATGATCTTGGGGTCGACAAGGTAGTCAATCGGCTTGTTGATGGTTGCCGAAGTGATGATCTGCTGAAATGCTGCTTCACCATCCTCGTGCTTACCGCTGGAGATCAGCTTGCCAATCTCAGAGTCTCTCAGCGGACTGTCCGGATCCAGCAGCAGGGGCATCATGCCCATGTATTCAGAATGATCGGTTACCGCGGCAAAATCGTAAGGTGTGCGCTTCTGGATCATCTTGCCGGACTGTGCTTCCTTGATGGCCACGCCCTTGGCATAAAGATAAGCTTCATTTGCATCAGAGCGGGTACCAAAAGCGAAGGCGTCAGGCGACGCGCTGCTGTGCAGATGCTCTTCTCCAAAGTAGACGTTATTCAGCGGATTGGGTTTACCGGAACTGCGACCGGGCTCGCCGATGGAATCAGCAGAGATGATTGTGGGGGTTGCCAGGGCAAGCGTGATACCAACAACGAGGCACCTGTATAGTAGTATTCTTTCATTCATGTAAATGACTCCTGCCTCATTCTGGCTCTTCCGCCAAATCACTTCATTTCGAATCATACTAAAGAAAAAGGGAAGCTTGCACTTCCCCTCGCCCTCTATTTTTCTACCCTGTTTCCACCGGATTATTTCGCCGCAGGCGTATACCAGATCGGTGACGACCAGGCGCGTTCCTGGATGGTGGCCGGTACCTTCTTGAGCGGTTCAATACCGAGTTTGGCCGCGTCATACGTCGTCCAGCGAGGCGTCGGTATTTCCAACACACGGACGTAGTAAGCCGCTTGCTGGCTGGCGTCAAAGTCCGGGTCGGTCCACACGGCACGCAGTTGATTGGCACCAATGGAGTCATTGGAGTAGGTTGCAGTCTTGATGTCTACCGTGTTGCCCACCGGAGGGAGTTTCCCGGTGTTTGGATCGATCTGGCGCTTATCCTCGTCGGACCAGACCACATCATAAATTTTCTCACCGGCCAGACCCCACTTGTTGACGAAGGCCTTGATTATCTGGATCCGGTCAAGGTTGCCGCTTTCCGGATCTTTCATTGCCCATACGGCAAAGGTCGGAGCTTTGGAGGCTGCCTCAGGCAAGTCGCCGCCCATGGGCACGCCGCCTTTATACGCATTCTCGACAAAATCTTCGTCTGCGGTCAAATCCTTCGGATAATTCCAACCGCCGAAGAAACGCAGACGGATCAGAGTACCGGATGTGCCGTAAGTCTCTTTTCGCTTCATGCCATCAAAGATAGAGCCGCGGGTGTTCTCTTCTGCCCAGACCGCAGTAGTGCCGGCGGAACCCATTTGGCCGTTAAAAGTACCGGAAGCGTTGGTTGCCGGGTTCGAGCGTTTCTTGGCTGTGTCGTCCAGCACACCGTGAGAGCCATGAAAGTTGAACTCTTCATTATTGGAATACCCGGAGTGGGAATCCGCTCCTGAGACTACGCCATATTTGAACGGGTTGGTTCCCAGCTTGGCCTCCATCGCCATACCATCTGACAATGCCTGGCGATAGTAGCCGTACTTCATCTGGCCGGTCTGACCAACGTTGATCATGTTTTGCTGAATCTCGAAGTTGGCAAATTCATCGTTCGGGGAGAACAGCGGATGGGTATCTGAACTGCCCTTGGTCTGAATGATTTCAGTCAAAGGTTCATTGGCCTGTTGCCGGGCCGCATATCGCGCGTCCATGGGGCCAGCAAGAAATTTATTGGGTGAAAACATCCAGCCATCGGAGAGGTTGCCATTGTGGGGAATAGCGAAAGTTTCGGTCCCCTGGTTGCGCTGTACTTCCAGGAATGTCCACAAATCCTCCGGATGGATGGAATCAAATGCGGTAAAGGGTACGAAAGGCCCTTTGTCATCGCGAAAGAACACATTTCTATGCATGTTCCGGCCATTGGGAATCGAGGTCCATTCATAGGCGAGAATGGTCGTAAATTTACCGGGATTATTATACTTATTGGCTGTCTCGGTGTACCGCTTCCAGTTGCCGGACTGCAGTTCAACCGACACGAACTGCTTCATGGGCTCCCCATGTATCAATGAACCCAGAATTTGGTTGATCGCTGAATCCGGATCTGCCGGATTCGCGTTCGGGTCGCGCAGCCCATTTGCCAGGTCCGTCTGGTACAACGGATCGTCTGGATCGATCAGCGATGGCATGACTCCGAAATATTCCGCATGGTCGGTGATCGCAACGAAATCGTAAGGAGTGCTTTTCTTAATGGTCTCACCTGAAGTCCGTAATTTGACTTCCTTACCCATTGCCCATTGATAAGCTTCGTCCCAGGTTTGTCGAACCCCAACAACAAACGCATCAGGCGAGTTTGTAGTATGCAGATGTTGCTCACCAAAATAGACGTTCTTCATTGGGTTTGGGCCTTTGGAACTGCGACCCGGTTCACCAACTGATTCAGCAGCAAAAGCTGGGGGAGATGCAAGAGCGAGTGTTACACCAATTACAAGGCCCCTGCGTAAAAAATGGATTCCACTCATGATAACGCTCCAGCAGTGATTCTGTGTGGCATTTGGCTTTAAATGTAGGATATTCAGATGATAGAACAATGTCTACTGACAAGATGTATTTACTGCCGCCAAAAATCAGTTGGGTAGACCTACTATTTTTTGGTAATTGGTCAGTCAGTCTGCAAAATGAAGCCCGCTTAAACGAGGACATGACCAACATGTATGATAACGTCATCAAGCTGTACGCCCACCACATATTCACCGACCGGTTCGGTTTGTCATTCGGCTACAAACACATTAACCGACCAGCTGAATTCAAAGAGACTGACCCGTGGGCCGAATTGGTTTTTCCATGCACTCATGGTCTGTGGCATACCAGCCACCATGCAAGGTTCGAAACAATATTGTCTTCGGACCTGCCAGGCATCCTGCCTCGAGTGCGATACCTGTATAACTGGTCCAGGCAACTGGGCGATTCGTCCGTTTATGCAACCGGTTTCGGAGCCATTCGCTTTAATCTTGATGAAAAAGGCACCGGGCCTGTTTCCGGCTTTGAGCAAGTACGCGTCACCGCAAATCTCGGTTTTCACCTTGGTGCCTATACCC
>JBPCWJ010000322.1:0-4091 GCA_051009635.1 Rhizobiaceae bacterium | reverse complement strand
GTCCAGAAGCATTCTTGTTTCCCAAAATGGGCTGCGAATTTATGGTCCATTCTTGAAATGGCTAAATCGGTATTCGACCTCAATCTTTCTTTTCCATTTCCCCATCCTGTTTTTCATAGTCGCCATCACGCCTTATGACCGGACAAATCCGTTTCACCAGATTGGCCTGTTAATTGCCACGCTTGCCCTTTCCTGCGTGCTGGGCCGCATATGCTTCTACTTCAAGCCGCATTTTGATCGTTGGCAAAAGCAGGTAATCACTGCGCTGGACACACGGTTTCCAAGGCCCGATGGCTTGAAAACTTCAACAACACCGCTAACCATTACCCAATCGCATAGCGAGTTTCTCACCCTTGCAAAACTGGTTGCCACCTTGTGTGTTGTCCTGGGCCATTATAGCTTCGATACCTTCACCAGCTTTTATATTCCAGGCTTCAACGGCACCGCGCCGAGATTTGCCGTGCCGATGTTCTTCATGGTTTCCGGCTATTTCCTGATGATGTCCATCGACCGCAGCCGTTCCGGTTTCATGGGAGTTACCGCAAAGCGGGCATTTTCCTTGTACTACATCGTCATACCGATGCTTGTCGTAACGCTGATCCTCGACAATATCGGCTACCGGGCCAATGCGGTCGTCTATGAATTCACCGACTACTACATTCTGGAACACCCAAGGCGGCCATATACGCCGATTGAAATCATCATCGTGTTCCTGAGCAGCATCACCTATATGAACGAGTCCTGGATATTCAATCTGTTGGGCGTTTACCCTGAACTGGGGGGCATGCGTGCATTCAGCAACGATCCATTCTGGTTCATGTGCTACCTGATCCCGTTTTCAGCGATTTTGGCAGTGATCCGCCTCACCAGGCCAATGCAGGCAATCTCTATACTGATACCGTTTTGCCTTATCATCGGGCCGCCGGTTTTAATGCTTGCGCCATTGTTCTTTTCGGGTTCAGTGGCATACTCCATCCACAAGAAGTGGAGCAAGGCTGATGAGAACCATGGTCCTGAGGGAAGTTGAGCGATTATTTTCGCGTGGCAGACCGTGCTGTCGAATTTGTGCAAATTCCAGGCCACTTGTCGTTGTCCTGGTATGCATGGCGGTATTTCTTCTTGGCATCTCTACCGTGATGGACAAAAGGGCTCTCGCATTGGAATTTGGCACATTTGATGAATTTACCTTGCACAATGCAGGCGAAGAGAGCCTGAAGGATGATGTCATCCTGATATTCCACGGCTTCAGATCCGCCATGCCCAACCGGGCCTACAAGCGAATTTACAAAGCCTTCAAGGATGATTATTCGATCGTTGGTTTCAACTATGACTATTTCGATATTGAGGCCAATAATTCTGCGTTTGAAAGAGCCTGGGAAAAGCATTTTGAAGACAGAAATGTAATCGCTGCCGGTACATCCCTTGGTGGGTATTGGGCCAATTATTTCACAGCAAAATTCGGCATCGACAAGCTTATGATCATAAATCCCGTCG
The DNA here is from genome assembly GCA_051009635.1 of Rhizobiaceae bacterium. Lineage (GTDB taxonomy): Bacteria > Pseudomonadota > Alphaproteobacteria > Rhizobiales > Rhizobiaceae > BOKV01. Next base: position 2,597 of record JBPCWJ010000322.1, on the reverse strand, counting down.
TCGACCCGGTGAACCAGCTACGCCAGTTTATTGGCCGCCACTATGTCGAGAAACGCCAGAAGGAAATGGTCGTCACGGAAGAAGACATAGAAAAATACAGGAATATCACTATCCCAGCCAACACCAACACGCGCAGACTGGTTATACTGACCCGGGATGACGAGATTCTGGATTTCAATCTGGCCCTGGACAAATATTCCGATAGCGAGCTCAACAATGTCGTTGTGTTCGACAAGGGTGGCCATACCCTTGATCTGGAAGAGCCGCGATTTATGAGCATTATCAAAAATTTTGTGAAATCCGCACCCGCGCAATAAGCTGTTTCCCAAGGTTTTGGAGACATATCCGGGCTATTAGTATTTGAATAACCATAAGCGCTTAAAATGCTGATCTGTTCAAATCAGGATTAGTAGTATGGCGTATCGTATATCCCGAAGAGAATTTTGCAGATTTTCCGCTTTTGGAACCTTGTTTACCGTAAGTGGTTGTTACTCGATAGACAGCTCACTGTCCGGCCTCGACAAGACAACAACCGGCAGCGTCGGTGCATCAGTCCGACGGCCGCCGATCAGTGTCGATCCAAATATTAGAAGCGCCGACATCATGTATGCGCAGAAACAGGACGGAGCATTTATTGTTCCCGCTGTGCCTTTCGAAAAACTTGAAAAACGCCATCTTCGCCAGCGCGTGCCCAATCCAACAGGGTTTCCGCCAGGCACAATCGTCATCGATACTGCCAAGCGATATGCATATTATGTGACATCGGTCGATGAAGCGGTCCGTTATGGCGTCGGTGTTGGCAAGGAAGGCTTTGAATGGTCAGGCGGCGCGGTTGTCGGTCGCAGAACCAAATGGCCAGTCTGGACGCCTCCCAGTGAGATGATCGAACGCAAACCTGAACTGGTGAAATATTCCGGCGGTATGCCGGCCGGACTGGAAAATCCACTTGGCGCAAGAGCACTTTACCTTGCCAGCAATGGTAAGGACACGTTGTACCGTCTGCATGGAACGCCCGAATGGTGGACGATTGGTGATGCAATGTCTTCCGGCTGTATCCGGTTCATCAACCAGGATATTATCGATTTGTATGATCGTGCGCCAAAAGGCGCACCTGTCGTGGTCTTGGCATAACTGCCTGGAAACCGATAAGCTGCATTCCAGGTATAAATTGGATGAGATTGCATTATCATGCAGCTTCCGAACGATCACCCCAGGCGGTTTGAACTAAATAATGAAGTTCATGCGCGCCCATCGGATGTGCTGTCGGCCAGATCGCGAATTAGCTATCTGGTCTTGCTTGGCCAGACAGGTTCCGGGCCGCTTGTAGATCTCTGTAAAAAAACAGGATGTAAGCCGCCTGCCGATGGTGTCAATCATTTCGTGGCAGACATGCAGACCTTCACAGTACGTTGGGAGCGTCACACCGAGTTTACCCGATATAATTTTTCGGTCGCAGTGGAAGATAGCAAGCCATTTTCGGGCACCGCTCTATCTCGTGTTCCACAGGATTGGCTTGCGACACTTCCCGGAGAACTGTTTGTAGCAAACCATGTTGAGCTTCGTTCCCTGAATGATATTGATCTGGATGAAGAGCGTTTATCCAGAGCGTATTTTGCCGGAAATCCCCTCGTCGCTGCTACGGTGGCAGACGGGCTCGGGCGCGCCTATACCGATTTTCGTATACATGAGGACAATTTCGGCCGCATTCTAATCTGTGAAGATGGCATGACCACGCGCCAAAGAGGTCGAATAGTCCAACGTCTGCTTGAAATCGATACATACCGCATGCTCGCTCTGCTGGCATTTCCAATGGCAAAGGCGCTTGTAGGTCCGGTATCAAAATTCGAGAGTGAACTTGATGAAATTACGGCAGCAATGTCGTCAGGCGCGCCAGCCAGTGAACCAGAGCTATTGGACCGGCTTACGCTTCTCCATGCAAATATTGTCAGCGAACAAACCAAAAGCCAGTTTCGATTTGCCGCCGCAAAGGCTTATTCGCAACTGGTTGGCGACAAGATCGACGAACTGCGGGAAGGCCGGATCGAGGGGCTGCAACAGTTTTCTGAGTTCACTGAACGCAGACTTATACCGGCAATGAAAACATGCGAAGCAGTGGAAGGCCGGCTGGAGAGCGTTTCCGAAAGGGTATCACGGACAACGCAGCTTCTTTCCACCAGGGTGGATATTTCAAGGGAAAACCAGAACCAGAAGCTGCTTGAGAGCATGGACCGGCGGGCGCAATTGCAACTTCGCCTGCAACAGACCGTGGAAGGTTTGTCTATCGCTGCCATTTCCTATTATGTCGTGGGGTTGATCGCCTACAGCATTGCAGGTGCAAAGGCCCTGAACTGGCTGCCTTTCCAGAAGGAAGTTCTGGTAATGGCGGCAATCCCGATCGTAATTCTGGCTATTGCCTGGGGTGTTCGCCGCGCCAAAAAGCATCTTAAGGAGTAGCCAGCATTGAGATTTTTGTTACCTTAACGGGCTGGATAACATTAACTTTTCCTTTGCGCATTGAATTATACTTGTAAGCTTGTCACTTGCTTGCAAGGCGCGCTCAAAGGCGTCTGCAGGTACAGATCATCCAGACGGGAATC
>JBPCWJ010000321.1:0-4852 GCA_051009635.1 Rhizobiaceae bacterium | reverse complement strand
GTTCCCGCTGATACCCGCATACTTGAATTTGGCTAGCGCCTTGAAATCCTTCGGGTCAAGGCAGACAACGGGGATCGAATTGCCAAACATCTCATCGGCAACAATAACCCCCAATGTAAGAATGGCTTCTTCATGTTCGAAGACTAGCGCTGAAGGATTGTTACCGTTGAGGATTAACTCAAGAATGACGCTGCTGCCCGACGATGACCCCCTGCCGCCCGGAATGGCGAGTATCTTGCCCGCACGGGTTTTGCCTGCCAGTGGATAATGTTGATCAATTACCTGACCTGTCTCGCTATCGAAACCACCCCACAAGCTCAACGGCGTATCGCAATGGATAATTTCTCCACTGGCCTGTCCTGCCACGAGAGCCCTGCCAGAATATTCCAACGACGCTTCAGGCAAACTCATTCAGGTATCCTTTCGGCCGAGCATCACCAAACAACCGGGAAGGAGACTTCCACTCTCTCATGCCCACGGAGCCGGTTTCTTGTTCAGGAAGGCATCTATTCCCTGTGCTGCCTCCTCACCTTCCCAGATATCTGCAAGGCGGCGGATCGTATCATCGATAACCGCCATATCAATTCGCGGACCTAACGCCCGTGTCAGCTTCTTGGCTTCACCAACCGCCATCGGTGCAGTGGAAAGATAGGGCTTGACCTCAGCTTCAACAGCAGCATCAAGCGCATCCTCATCTACTACATTGGCTACTATGCCCAGTGCCTTGGCCTCATCGGCAGCAAAAATGCGCGCCGACATGAGTACCCGCCTTGCATTGCTTTCGCCCATTCGGGCAAGCACATAGGGCCCGATCGTTGCCGGTATCAGACCCAGCCTTGTTTCTGTCAATCCGAATTTTGTGCCTTTTTCCGCGATTGCAACATCGCAAACGCAAGCCAGACCTACTCCGCCGCCAAAGGCACCGCCGTGAATCTTTCCAATCAGGGGTTTGGGTATTTCATTGAGCGCTTTCAGCATCAGGGCCAGCTTGCGCGCCTGTTTGATCCGTTCTTCCCGATCAGCTTTGATTTGCGTTTTCATCCAGTTCAAGTCACCACCGGCACAAAATACTTTACCTGCACCAGACAAGACAATTGCTCTTAGTTCATCGTTTTCACCGAAAGCTTGCGCCATATCGGTCAGTTCATCGATCATTGTGGCAGAAAGTGCATTGCGTTTTTCAGGTAGATTTAGCCTGACATTGGCAACATTACGTTCGTCATAACTGATTTCCAGAGTCCTGAACTCTTTCATGGCGCTGCCCTTAGTGTATTTGCGAATTCGGCGGCATTGCCTAACCCGGCAAGATCGATCCCGGTTTCATATCCCTGGTCATGAAGCATCTTGACCACACTTTCGGTCGCAACATTTCCCTTTGCACCCGGCGCATAGGGACATCCACCCAAACCGGCAACGGATGCATCAAAGACCCTCAAACCAGCTCCAAGACTGACCTCGATATTTTCGAGTGCACGACCTCTGGTGTCATGGAAATGGCCAGCCAGACGATCTGCTGAAACCTGTTCCAAAACTTCTTTCAACATCGCATCCACCGTCTCGGGTGTGCCAGCGCCAATCGTGTCACCAAGGCTGACCTCATAACAACCCATTTCGATCAAAGAGGCAGATAAATTGACAACCTGGCCGGGCGGTGTCGGACCATCATAAGGACAGTCGGTTACGCAGGATACATAGCCCCTCACGGGAAGCCTGGCCGACTTGGCCGCTTCCAATACTGGCTGAAACCTTTCCAGACTTTCCGCAATTGAACAGTTGATATTTTTCTGACTGAACCCTTCCGAAGCGGATGTAAAAACAGCGACCTCATCAGCGCCCGCTGCCAACGCAGCATCAAAGCCCCTCATATTGGGCGTCAGGGCGGTGTAGCGAACACCAGCTATTCGTTTTATTCCAGCCATGACATCTACAGCATCGGCCATTTGAGGCACCCATTTCGGGCTGACAAAACTGGTCACTTCAATTTTGGAAATCCCGCAACCAGACAGTTTATCGACAAGCTTGATCTTGTCGCTGGTGGCAATTTGGATTTTCTCGTTTTGCAGCCCATCCCGAGGCGACATCTCGAAAATAGTGACGTGTTCAGCCATCATCACTTTCCAATTTGATCAAGACCATGCCATCGGTCACCTGATCTCCAATATTGACCAGCACCTCGACAACCCGGCCATCACAAGGCGCCGGTAAGACATGCTCCATTTTCATGGCTTCCAGAGCCAGTAATGGTTCACCACGGCACACTTTCTGACCGGCTTTTGCCATCATGGCTTTCACAATTCCGGGCATCGGAGCAACGACCGTGTCGCCACCGGCCTGTTCAGAATCTGTGCCGTATAATGCGTTTGGAAGCGCAAATTCAAAGCTTTGGCCATCGAGAAAGACCGTGACCAACGTTTCGGTCACCACGACATTTGTCTTGAACCGGATATCATTGTGAGTGATCCAAAACTCCGATCCACCGACAATATCCACTTCGATAATCGTATCGCTGTTACCGCCAAGTACATTGAATCTGCTTTTACCCAGCGTCACTACTTCGCGCTCGATACGGCCATCTTCGGGTTCGAGAACCAGATCTTGTTTGGCATCAGTCCAATGCCGCCAACCTGCAAGCTGATCCCAGGGGTCAGATCCTGACCGCTTCTCCAGCAATCCAAGCCCGCCCAAGGCAGCGATTGCAACGATCTGATCGGACGGTTCAGCCTGCCTTGCCGTTATGTCAGGATTGCGGCCAACAAGTCCTGTATCAACATTACCATCGGCAAATTCCCGGTTTTGGGAAAGTGCTCCCAGAAATTCCAGATTAGTTACAGACCCTGCAATATGGCAATCCGCCAGCGCTGAAGTCAGCATGTTCAACGACGCATCCCTTGTGGGGCCATGAACGATCACCTTGGCAATCATCGGATCATACCAGGGACTGATTTCATCGCCCTGCCGGACGCCACTATCTATCCTGACCGAGCCCTGACTAAATTCGACCGAATCCGGAAAGGACAAATAATCGAGCGTTCCTGTCGCCGGCAGAAACCCCTTGGGCACATCCTCTGCGTATACCCGCGCTTCAAAGGACCAGCCATTGATTGTCAAATCTTGTTGAGTGAAAGGTAATGGTTCGCCGCTTGCGACGCGCAATTGCAACTCGATAAAATCCAGCCCGGTAATGGCTTCTGATACCGGATGTTCCACCTGCAACCGGGTGTTCATTTCCATGAACCAGAAGGAATCCGGGTTTAGCGGTCCGGAACCATCCACGATGAATTCAACCGTTCCTGCGCCTTGATAACCAATGGCCTTGGCTGCATCGACCGCAGCCTTGCCCATCGCTTCCCGCACCGCTTCCGGCATGTTTGGCGCTGGCGCCTCTTCGATGACTTTCTGATGACGCCTTTGCAGCGAGCAATCCCGCTCGAACAGATGAACAATATTGCCATGACTGTCGCCAAATATCTGAATCTCGATATGACGCGGCTTCAGAATATATTTCTCGATTAGGCATACCGGGTCGCCAAAACTTGCCTTTGCCTCTCTCTGTGCACCTTCCAATGCGGTTGCAAAATCTGCCGGCGCCTCGACCAGCCGCATGCCCTTTCCGCCGCCGCCGGCCCTTGCCTTGATCAGAACCGGATAGCCGATTTTCTCCGCCTCAGCGGCAAGGAGTTCCGCATCCCGTTTTTCTTCGTGATATCCCGGTACGACTGGAACCCCGGCTAAGATCATCAATCGCTTGGCAGCATCTTTCAGTCCCATGGATCGAATGGCGTCAGCAGGCGGCCCGATAAAGACCAACCCTGCCGCCTCGACCGCTTCCACAAAATCTGGATTTTCCGACAGAAATCCGTAACCGGGATGAATGGCTTCAGCACCGGTCGATAATGCAGCTTCAACTATCCGGTCACCTTGAAGATAGCTTTCCGCCGCCGCCGCGGGACCGATGCGGACAGCCTCGTCTGCCATCGCAACATGTTTCGAATTTTCATCCGCATCGGAGTAAACAGCTACGGTTCTGATACCCAACCGACTTGCGGTTGCAATTACCCGGCAGGCAATTTCCCCTCGATTGGCAATGAGAATCTTTCTGAACACAGGCTAGAACCTCACATACGAAACACGCCGAACGACGTGTCGTCAATCGGGGCATTCAGACATGCGGATAGTGAAAGGGCCAGCACATCCCTGGTCTTGCGTGGATCAATAATACCGTCATCCCACAATCTGGCCGAGGCATAGAGCGGATGGGATTGCTCCTCAAACATTTCAATTGTCGGCTTCTTGAATGCTTCCTCCTCCTCTTGCGACCAGCTACCGCCTTTCCGCTCAATCCCGTCCCGCTTGACGGTAGCCAGCACACCCGCCGCCTGCTCACCGCCCATTACCGAAATCCGGCTGTTTGGCCAGGTCCAGAGAAACCGGGGGGAGTACGCACGGCCACACATGCCATAGTTACCCGCACCGAAAGAACCTCCAATAATGAAAGTAATTTTCGGAACTTTAGAAGTTGCGACTGCCGTAACGAGCTTTGCACCGTCCTTGGCAATACCTCCGCTTTCATATTTTTCGCCGACCATGAACCCGGTAATGTTCTGTAGGAAAACCAGAGGAATTTTCCGCTGGCTGCAAAGCTCAACAAAATGTGCGCCCTTGAGTGCAGACTCAGAAAACAGGACCCCGTTATTCCCGATAATCCCTACCGGCATACCCATGACATGGGCAAACCCGCAAACCAGCGTTGTACCATAGCGGGCCTTGAACTCATCAAACCTGGAACCATCGACAATACGGGCAATTACCTCACGAACATCATAAGGCGTCTTCAAATCTGAAGGCACAATAC
>JBPCWJ010000320.1:0-4620 GCA_051009635.1 Rhizobiaceae bacterium | reverse complement strand
CCGTAATAATGTCCGTATCTAGATCTGAATTATTTACAGCAAGCAAACTATCCGCAGGCATGTCCGCCTCACCGGCGGCACCTCTTAGCTGAAAATTCATCATCTGAGCGGATTTTACCTGCATGCGCTGCTCGCCAGCTTCAATATTCGGAATTATCGAAGCCTCTTTCGCCTGTTTGGCACCATTTGATTTTTCAGTTTTCTTGTTTGGCTTGTGAAGGCCATGTATGGCAGCTTTATCCAAAAGTTCAGTAACTTTGGAAGACTGTCCTCCAAGCATATCCTGGCGTTTTATAAGTTCGGCAACCTTGGCTTCAATCGCTTGTTGATCAAGCAATTGCCGACTGGTGATGCGGTCCAGATTGGCGCGAAGTTCGGCGATTCTGTCCTCATATTCGTGCAATAGACGCGCGTTTCGCGCATGGGTCATGCCGATAAGGTCGTCCCGCAAAACCAGATAGGCTGTGGCTGTAAAGTAGCCTACAAAAAACATGGCGAAAACGCTGAACAGCACCGAAACGCCAAGGGCACTGAAGTTGTAGCGTCGGCATTTGCCGTGACGCTCAATGGTAATTGTGGACTGGTTGCTCCGCTTGCCGAATATCTGTCGACCTGTATCCAGCCCCGTTTGCGCGCCTGGATTAGCCTGTGATGAATTCATGGATCATTACTCGTGCACTGGTGGGTTGAACGATACCGTTGAGTAAATCCGATTATGGTTAACAAACTATTGGAATTGTGAATTCTACATTTCGGGAAATCAATTTCCCAGCGACGAAATGCTGCGATAAAAGCCCGGTGTAATCCCGCTGGCACAACGCGCGCGATCATTGAATGGTGGCTTTAACTGGCCACGAAAATTCTTTCTAACCAATAACCGGAATTGTTGATCCGGATCGAGGTTGTCCCGGCGGCACAGGAACCGGAACCATTTTGCACCTACTGCCACATGGCCTTTTTCATCTTCATAGATTATCTCGAAAATTTCAGCAGTCTTGTCGTCACCTTCCTTTTGCAAGGTTCGGATTAGAGAAGGCGTTACATCCAGTCCACGCGCCTCCAGCACGAGGGGTACCAGCGCTAGCCTAGCAGTGAGATCATGACCGGTTGCATGAGCAGCCTCCCAAAGCCCGTCATGGGCAGGAAGGTCACCATAATCCGCATCAAGTTCCTTTAGCCGTTCGCGAAGCAGGGAAAAATGTTTTGCCTCTTCACGCGCAACCATCATCCAATCATCAAAAAAGGACCGCGGCATTGGTTCGCGGCAAAATCTGGCGACAATATCCAGCGCAAGATCGATCGCATTAAGCTCTATATGACAAATCGCATGAATGAGGGCGATCCGACCGCTTTCCGAACCCAGCCGGCGTTTCGGTACCTTATTTGGTGGCATCAAGACCGGTTTGTCGGGCCGCCCGGGCCGCTCGACCTGCCTGGTACGCTTGGCGCTGTTTAGAGACAGGCAGCGTTGGTACCAGGCTTTAGCCGCATCTTGTGTAATCTTTATCTTCGCGTCGAGGTCCGAGGCAAGGAGAGCCTCGGTTGCCATTTCTTCAAGCGATCCGTGGTTAAACGGAGATATTTCGGAAGTCTCCAGCATCTATCCCAGCGCTTCGCGGGCCGCTTCCAGAACTTCGTCCACATGTCCAGGCACCTTTACCTTACGCCAGGAATGAAGGATCTTTCCTTCGCCCGAAATCAGGAATGTTGAACGCTCCACGCCCATATATTTCCGGCCATACATGCTTTTTTCTTTCCAGACTCCATAGGCATCGAGCGTGGATTTGTCTTCATCAGATATCAAGGTAACGGTCAGCGAATGCTTGTCCCTGAATTTGTCATGATCCTTGACCGAGTTTGGGGACATACCGGCGACGGTAATACCAATGGCTTCAAAATCGGCTTTTCGTTCGCTGAAACCTACAGCTTCCGCAGTACAGCCTGATGTGTTGTCTTTCGGGTAAAAGAACAGGACAACTGGTTTCCCTTTTATTTCATCGAGCGAAAATTGCCCGCCGCCATCAGTTGGAAGTGAAAAACCGGGCGCCAAATCACCATCTTCGGGAGCTGCCATATTGCCATCCTTTTGCCAAACATTTGATGTTTTAGAGTAATTGCCGAAATGCATTGATGCTGCGGTTATAGTGGGATGGATTAAAAATTCCACCCAGGCGGTTTGTTTGTCCATAATATAGATGGCTGCGAAACCGAATTATCTGCAAGGCAGACTGCCGAATTATATATGCAGGACAGGCCAGGCTGTTTTCACGGGGAAACAAATAAATTACGAAAGAATCCAGCTAGCTCCCCTTTGGCAATCTGTAGTAGGATTCCAATTGTTGGGCTGCGTAGCTACACACAAACACGAAATGGCAGGTAAGAGCCTGAAATTTCGGAAATCGGGGCCGCCTCGGCATGGCAAACCAGTGCTAAATCAATCTGCAAATCCTGATAAACAATCAACGTCGAGTGTTGAAAGCACCATGTTATCTGGTTTGAGCCGCTATAGACGGGGCTTGCGTATAACTGGCGCCGTTCTGGTGGTGATGCTGTTGACGGTTTTGTTGGCAGGCGGCGGTCTATACGTTCTCATGCGCAGCGAGGCGATAGAAAATTCCGCGCTGAATGAGCGAATTGAATCGGGAATACAAGAACTGATTGGCCCTCAATACAAGCTTGAACTTGGACGTACCACGATCGGATTTGATCGAGACGGGCTACTTTCTTTTTCAAGCACTGGTGTCAGGGTGGTGCGATCTTCTGACGGTCAGTTGGCGTCCCAGCTTGGACGTATCATTGTCGGGGTACGCCCCCTGTCTCTCCTCGTGGGTGACCTTCACGTAAACGCCGTGATCGTCGAGGATTCGACCCTTGATTTGACGCTGCTTGATATTCCCCCCGCCAAAGACCTTCCTACCGACATTGACGGATCCCTGTCCTTGATGAAGCAGCATTTGGAAGGTGCTGAAAAACAGTTTCGCGACGCCGGTTTTCGTCTGGTTCAATTTCGTGACATTCGTATCTCGGGCCTGTCTCTGGGTAGGCCTGCTGATCGGGATTTGTATATCGATCGCTTCGATCTGAGAAAAAGAAAATCCAGTAAAATTTCACTGGATGCAGAACTTCATACAGACCAATCTCAAATTATTGCAAAGGGAAACTATGTTTCCAGCCAGGGCGCCGCAGAGACATTCGATCTATCATTGTCCGGTGTTAATCTCCGCGAATGGGCCAGGGAGCCAAATTCTGAGGAAGGTCAACTCGGCTCAAACGCGCTGGTGACAATAGATGCGAGCTTTCCATTTGCCGGCGAGGTTACCGAGCCAAAGATAAACGTAACGTTCAGCGAAAGCGACTTGAGGGTCGGTAAACGGGCAATCACGGACATTAAGCAGCTTGACCTGAAGTTCAGATTGATTCCTGATCAAAACCAGATTGAACTCGATCCATCTGTTCTGGTCGCCGGTGAATTCAATGCACGCATGGTAGGCGGCGTGCGGCCGGCTGACATGACAGGTGGATATGACGGTGACCTTTTATTCGAGATGATCCTGGACCCGGCAAGGCGCTTGCCTACCATTGCAGGCGAGGAAGCGGTCAACGGCTCTTTCAGGTTCAAGGGGACCTACCAGCCAGCCAACCGACTGGTGGATGTTGACGAAGTCTTGATACTCGCTGGCGAAGACCAGCTTGTCGGATCAGCGCAATTTGGTCTGGCGAAACCAACACCATCCTTTAAGGGCTCCTTCAAGTCGGAAGGCATAGACAGCGCTGCAATTAAACAATTATGGCCATTTTTTATCGGTTCTCCGGCAAGGGCCTGGATACATCGTCATGTCGCTGGAGGTCGAGTAAGCGATATCGAATTAAAGGCAGATGTACCGGTTGGGATCATGGGCAGGTTCCGCGAAGGCACCAAAATGCAGCCGGATGAGTTTCTCCTGACGGCCAATTTCGAGGGAGTACAAACCGATACATTTGGGCAACTGCCGCCCGTACAGGACGCTGAAGGAAAAATAACCCTGAGAGGAATGAGGTTGGACGTGGATTTCATCGGTGGAAGGACAGAGGTTCCTAACGGTGATCCGGTCCAGCTTGCGCGTGGTACATTTGCAATCAAGGATATTGGCGACAGACCGAACCCCGCCGAAGTCAAGGTAACGCTGTCTGGTGAAACCAAGTCAGTCGGCATACTTTCAGACTATCATCCGCTTAATGTGTTCAAGGATATGTCGCTCGATCCGTTAGCGGTGGTTGGAAATGCCGATGTGGATGTTGTGGCAAGCTTTCCAATCAAGAAGGGGCTGAAGAAGGACGAAGTAGATTGGCATGCAATCGTGAATTTGGAAGAAACGGGTAGCGAGGAGCTTATATTCGGACGCAAGATCAAAGAAGCAGATTTGATGCTGGATGCGACAGCCCAATCGGTCCGTATTCTTGGCACCGCGATAGTAGATGGCACCCAAACCAGGCTTGACATGACCGAGCCGCTTGGGGGTTCAGACGTGGTATCATCAAGAAACTTCTCAGCAGTCCTGGATAATGCTGCACGCAAGAAAATGGGTCTTTCGCTCGGGTCGCTTGTTGACGGACCAATTTCGGTATCTGTTGAACAGCTAC
>JBPCWJ010000319.1:0-2768 GCA_051009635.1 Rhizobiaceae bacterium | reverse complement strand
AAATAATATCCGACACCGCCTGCAATTCCATATCCGATTACGATCGCAATCGAAAGCACGGCAAGGTGGCCGAGAAACTTCCCGAACAGTACCTCGCCCCGGGAAACAGGACAGGCCAGCGCCAGTTGCAAGGTTCCGCGATCAATCTCACCCGCAATTGCATCAAAGGAAAGCAATAATGCGATCAGCGGCACCAGATAGACAGTCAGGGTAGAAAGGCTGGCGACGATTACCGTCAATCCGTCTGTATCTGTTGCTCCTGATGGCGCGCTGCCGATCAAAACGAGAAGCAGGGCAAATACCAGCAAAATGGCTGAGGCGAGCATGACCCATTTGTTGCGGATACCGATCCGGACCTCATTTTGTGCAACGGCAAATATCGCGCTCATTTTTCTACTTCCTTCCCGTTTTCACTGGTGGAGAAGTAGCGATAAATCTCATCCAGGCTGGGTGGTGATACCTCAACGTCCGTAACAGCGGTACCGAGCTGCGAGATAGCAGAAAGCCGGTCCATCTTTTCGGGTTGCGCGCAATCAAACTCGACGGTGGCGCCATTAATTCGTTTGCCGCCAAACTGATCATGCACGCGTTCGACGCTGTCAGCAGTGGATTGGACCCGAATGCGTATTGGCAGGTTCGCAGTGTTTTGCAATTCGGCAAGCGGCGCATTGGCAACAAGCTGCCCCTTTCGTAAAATGGCCACACGATCTGTCTTTGCCTCCAGTTCACTCAGCCCGTGAGAGGACAGCAGGACAGCGCTACCCCTCGAAGCAAGGTCTGACACAAGTTCATAGAAATGTTGTCTGGAGATTGGATCAAGGCCAGTAGTCGGCTCGTCCAGAAGCAATAGGTTTGGTTCACCTACAAGTGCCTGGGCCAAACCCAATCTCTGACGCATGCCCTTGGAATATGTTCCGCATCGCCGGTCTGCGGCATCAGCCAGATCGACTTTCTCAAGTGCCGGCATGATTTCGCTAGCGGGAAGGCCCTTCAGTTTCGTGTAATAGGAAACGATCTCGCGTCCGGTCAGCATCTTTGGGAAGGCAACGTTTTCGGGCAAGTAGGAGATCAACCGGCGTGCGGAAGCGCTCCCCGGTGCATGGCCTGCAATTTCCACAGTGCCTGCATCCATTCTCAGAAAGCCAAGTATGATGCGGAGCAATGTCGTCTTGCCAGCACCGTTATGGCCAAGGAGGGCAACACGTTCGCCGGGGGAGACATCTATCGAAATACTACGGAGCGCTTCTACAGATTTGAAGCGTTTCGAGACACCCTTGGTGTTCAATACAGTCTTCATTGCAACTGTACCTCCTGAAGCGTGCTTGCACTCAGTTCCAGTGATGGAGCCATGCGGGGTTTGTCGTCGACCACACCGCCGGGGAGGAGGGCCGGAAACTCCTTCTGTGCCCAACGGATCAATTGAACGGCAGGGCTGCCAAGCAGCAATTTTGCTGCCGGTTGGGTCCATAAAATCTGGTCCATTGTGTCGTTGGGCCGGAAAGCCTGATCGGCAATGCCGTCTCCATTGACGTCATAGGCGCTGTGATCGCTCCAGTAATTTCCGGACCAGGTGTGATTTTTGGAGCCGACGAATTTGACCTGTGTACGGTTTCCGATAAATGAATTGCCTTCGATGCTATTACGCTCGGAACCGGCGGTAAAATGAATGCCGATGGGACAACCCTCAAAATGATTGTTGCGCATCATGTTCTTGTTGGCATTGTACATGAACAGGCACTTCCGGCCGCCATTTATGACAGTGTTTTCTTCGAGCAACGCTTCATTGGCGTAGTTGAGCATGATGCCATGTTCACGGTCGCCAATGGATGTGTTCCCAATGATCTTAACTCGGCTTGTAAACATGATCGCATAGCCGAGATGATTATTGATCGAAATGTTGCCTGACACTTCGCTATCATCGGCATACATGTAGTGGACCGCAAAGCGAAGTTTCTCGAAACGATTGTTTTTAAAAGTATTTTTGCGGCTGGAGTTGACGAATATCCCGTCACGGCCATACCGGATATTGTTGTTGTTGACCCTGGCACCGGGTGCATTCCAGACATAAACACCATTGCCGCGCCGGTTCATTAGGCGATCCTGGCGGCCAATTATCGTATTGTTTTCCACGAGTGCATCTTTGGCACCATGAATATCTACACCGTAGAGATTTCCCTCCAGGTGATTGTTACGGACAATCGCGTTTGTTGCCTTTTTTGTAAGCTGTACGCCACTATCAATGGTCTGGTGGTCAGAACCTGAGCCTGTGAGCCTCAGGCCGGCGATGGTGACGTCAGGAACATCGACCCGGATAACCGAGCCGGTTTTAGTTCCCTTTACATGAACCTCACCACTGCCAATGATTTGCAACGGCTTGGTAATTGTAACACCGCCCGTATAGGTGCCGGGCTCCAATAGAAGCCTGTCACCTTCACTGGCGGCGTCGATGGCCCGCACAAGCGCTTCGTAGCCCGGCGCTACCTTGATATCGGCGGCATGCGCCGGTATCGAAAGCAGGAGCGGTAAAGCTGCACCCAGTATTGTGCGAACCAACTTGTTCATCGAGACAATGCCTTATGCACCACGTGGCTCAACCAGCATGCGGCCGCGCATCTCCATATGGAGTGCGTGGCAGAACCACTGGCAATAGAACCAGTGAACGCCGGGCCGGTCAGCGGTGAAGGTTATTGAGGATGTTGCCTGTGGTCCGATTTCCATGGCTATGCCGTAATTCGACAGGCAGAAACCGTGGGTCACGTCATCAACAT
>JBPCWJ010000318.1:0-4070 GCA_051009635.1 Rhizobiaceae bacterium | reverse complement strand
ATCGATCTTGGCCTATTGCCTGGGTATCACCTGCCACTGAGTTCACAATGGATTGCCCTGATTTCCCAACGCTCAGGTCTACCCGGCTTACACCCTAAGCAACACCTGAGCTTTTATATTAGTCCGGTCCAATCCTCGCTCATGACGAGCTTTGATGCGAGATTTCGCTGCGTACAGCCTCTCTTTGCGAACGGACGTTGTCCCAAATTTTTGCTTGAGGTTTTGTCACAAGATACTCGCTCATGCGCCTGTCCAATTCCAGCAAACGTTCATTTCTTTGCGGGTTAGATGAAGCATTTTCAGTGTTTAAGAATTTCCAGAACATGCGATCTCCTCATGGTGCGATGGATACAGTTTTGCCTACGTCGAAACAGTCGCCGTGTTCCAGCTTCTGTATTTCGGCCTTTATCGAATTTCTCATTTGCTTAAGTAGATCAAGCCTGATTTCATCACCGCGTGCACGAGATGATACCTGCTGTATTTTTGCGTCGAGAATACCCAGACGCACTTCAAGAAACTTGTGCTGTGACATTGCCTGACCCTTTCCACCAAAAAGCAGTTGGGATTTAATCGGTCGCCAGAAGCTCTGACCGGACACTTTTCTCGGTCATCCTCAATTGCCTAAGAACCTCAGACTCACTGAATTCCATACCTGCGTCTGCCAGATCCCGCCGGAGTTTTCTGACGACGACACCCGGTCCGGGTTCCTGATAATCAGAGACCATCACATCGCATACATATTCGGAGAGTTGGCGCTCCCTTAGTCCTAGCATTCTTCCTGCCCACAGGCCCATGAGATAGTTTCTGCGGGCATTTACCTGGCCGCGGGTGGCAATTTCAATTTCACTGGTTGTCATCTACATACTCCTCATTTGAAGCGCATATAGGTAAGTGTGAGGATACATTAAAATTGAAATTCATGAGGATTTCGATAGATTTTCTCTATCAATTATTCTGTCTGCGCCAGTTTCCTACATGTGCTAATGTTGAATAGCGGCAAGAACTTAAGTGACCGCCCGCCAGATCAGGCTTATGGACAATGCAAAAAGCGCAAGCCGAACCGCAGAGAAGAACAAACCGTCCGGGATTATTCGGGTTAGCCTTGCGCCGCACCAGGCGCCAAAAATGGCTGTCAGGATTAGTAATGAAATCGCCTTGGTGTCCATTTCCGGGAATTGGCCCAGCGCCAGATAGGGTGGCAGCTTGGCGAGATTGACCGCCGAAAACACAAACTGGGTGGTACCTGCAAATACCAGCTTTGGTAACATCTGAGGCAGGACATATATCTGGTAAGGCGGCGCTCCTGCGTGGCTAATGAAGCTTGTAAGACCAGAGAGAGTTCCCCAAAACAATCCGGGTATGACACGCGCCGGCTTGGGGCTGACGGTCTTTGGCGTGAAGAACCAGTGCCGTATGCAGTGGAAAATTCCTATTGTCCCGACCGCAATGCTCATTCCATCGGTTGATACATATGGTGCTGCCAGATACCCGACAAGTACGCCCAACAGCCCGGCCGGTATCAGGATTTTAAGATTTCGCGCGTCGAAATGACGGCGATAAAGCCAGACACCAAACAGGTCGCTAACGATGTAGATTGGCAGCAAGAGCGCGGCAGCAGTCAACGGATCGATCCGAAAGGCAAGGATTGGGACGGCAAGCATCCCAACTGCTGGCAGGCCACCTTTTGACAGCCCGACACAAAATGCGCCGATCATTGCAAGCGGGAGAAAAGTCCAGATGTCAGCGGCGTTCATTGCAATTATCTTTTACCGCGCTTTTCACCTGTATGCTGACCTCAGGCGACCAATGATGACCGACGGCAGACATCATAGACGCATATCCTACCTCACATTTGTTCCTGCCAGTACCTGGTCCACAGCCACTTCGAGGCTCTCCACGGTCCGGTCAATATTGTGCAATTTGTCGAGGCCGAAAAGTCCAATGCGGAAAGTTTGAAAATCCTCTGGTTCTCCGCACTGCAAAGGCACTCCTGCCGCGACCTGTAATCCTGCGGCAGCAAATTTCTTGCCGGACTTTATGTCTGGATCATCTGTGTAACAAACCACGACCCCTGGAGCTTCAAATCCCTCTGCGGCGACGCTTTTGAAGCCTTTTTTGGCCAACATGGCTCGCACCTGTTTTCCAAGTTCCAATTGCTCGTTCCTGACCTTGTCAAAGCCGTAAGCTTCGGTTTCTTTCATCGTGGCGTGGAATGTTGTCAGCGCATCGGTTGGCATGGTTGCATGATAGGCATGGCCGCCATTTTCATAGGCCTGCATGATGTCATGCCATTTCCTCAAATCGCAGGCAAAACTTGTGCTGGTGCTGGATTCTACTGCAGCAAGACCGGCCTTGCTCAACATCACAAGTCCGCTACACGGCGACGCACTCCAACCTTTTTGCGGCGCGCTGATCAGGACATCGACGCCATTGGCTTTCATATCGACCCAGATTGTTCCTGAAGCGATGCAGTCGAGGACAAACAAGCCACCTATATCGTGAACGGCATCTGCAATTGCCCGAATGTAATCGTCGGGCAGGATTATCCCCGAAGACGTCTCGACATGTGGAGCAAACACGATGTCGGGTTTGTCGGACTGGATTTGAGCGACGACTTCCTCGATTGGAGCCGGCGCGAATGAAGCTTGATGCCCGGCTTGTTGTGTCTTTGCTGTCAATACAGTTATTTCGGAGGCAATACCGCCCATTTCGAGGATCTGACTCCAACGGTAACTGAACCAGCCATTGCGGATCACAAGGCATTTCTTGCCGGTTGCCAGCTGCCGCGCGACTGCCTCCATGGCGTAGGTGCCTCCACCGGGAACCACGACGACTGCGTCAGCCTGATAAACCGATTTCAAGGTGCCTGAGATGTCTCGCATAACAGACTGGAAAGGCTGCGACATATGGTTCAGCGAGCGGTCGGTAAATACCACGGAATATTCGAGCAATCCGTCTGGATCAATGTTTTGCAATAAAGCAGGCATGGTGGTCTCCAAAGTCCGTCTGAAAAATTGTTGGACATTTCATGATAATAAGTGGTCGGCGAGCAAGTGACCGTTCATCTGAAGCATATACTCTTAATTGGTATGGTTGGTAAATGGAGATAGAGGTGTTACAGCCATGCTGTCGGTTTTCACCAGAAATTTCGTTTGCGGGGCAAGTTGAGGATTTAATCCGCGCCTGGTTTTCTAGCTGCCAAGATCGAGCGTGGAAGATGGCGTGGATTGGCGTTCAATCACTTTCTCGCAATTCCGGCAGACTCGCCTGCCGTCTCTGGCCGGTACAAGTTCGTTCTCTGGAGTGTCGTGATGGTCAATTCCACATCGCTCGCAACGCATGTCATTTCCTCAAATTTCCAGATCCGAGTGAAGGAGTGTGCAGTGGATTCGCCAAATTGTCCTGATATTGCTGACACTTCATTCAAACCGGATAGGGCGGCCATGACAGCCGCCCATTGTGTGAATTAATTCACCAGCTCAATCTCACCGGGCCGCCATGTCTTGTCGAACCAGGGTTCTGTCGGGCTATAGAGGCGAAGCAGGCAAAACCAGCCTTTTTCCGGGCGGGTTTGTATCCAGTTGTTTTCCTTGCCTGCCGGTGCCTCGGGACCAAAATAAATGTCGATGGAGCCATCTTCATTTGTATCCAGCTTGTCCCTCTTATTGTTCTTGTTTGGGTAGGGCTGGCTGGTCTGGAGCATGGACCGCGTTTGGGAATCGTAGACAACAATCGACATGAATTTCTCTGCGGGAGCATCAGCTGGTAGTCGAAGCTTGTAGTTGTTTCCACCGTCGAGATAGTTGCCGCTGCTATCCAGATAACCCCAGGCATATTGGGAGCCCCTGCCTATCAGCTTCCAGACCATGGCTGGCGAGTTAAAGGTCGCCATGTAGAAATATTGTGCCCGTGCATCAATATCGCGGCCGCCCAGTCCCTGATCCTTCAGATATTCGTGGGAATTACCAATCATGCCGCGCTTCCAGTAACTTCCCTCATACAGGAATTCGTCCTGATTGCGCTCGTACCAGAATATTGCGCGAACAGTCGCGTTACCCAGTTTTGCTGCC
>JBPCWJ010000317.1:0-4758 GCA_051009635.1 Rhizobiaceae bacterium | reverse complement strand
AAGCCCTCAACCTGATACATTCCCGCAAGACCACTGGAAAGACGGTTCTGGCACCCTGACTAATTTCATCAAATTGGTTGCTTATCATGAAGTTCGCCGGATTTTTGCTGGGAGAGTTATCAGCATCAAATCCCTACAAGCTCATCAAACGCGTTAATCGGCTCTTTAATCCTTGTGTGGCATGGCATATGTGTAACAACATTGATTCCGGGTGTTTGCCATTTCCAGGCTTCGCCAAAAATTCACCGAAGAGGCCGATTGATGAAAGATCCAATTGAAACCGCAATGAACCTTGTTCCCATGGTTGTGGAACAAACAAACCGCGGCGAGCGCGCATACGATATTTTCTCGCGGCTGCTGAAAGAGCGGGTAATTTTTATCACCGGACCGATTGAAGACTCGATGGCTACTTTGGTTTGTGCCCAGCTTCTGTTTCTTGAGGCAGAAAATCCCAAAAAGGAAATTCACCTCTATATCAATTCACCGGGCGGTGTGGTGACCTCAGGCATGTCAATCTATGACACGATGCAGTTCATTCGTCCGCCGGTCAGCACTCTGTGCATGGGACAGGCTGCCTCCATGGGATCCTTGCTGTTATGTGCAGGCGAGAAGGACATGCGTTTCGCGCTTCCCAATTCCCGTATCATGCTGCACCAGCCATCGGGAGGATTTCAGGGCCAGGCATCCGACATTGAACGCCACGCCCAGGATATTCTGAAGATGAAGCGCCGCCTGAACGAAATCTATGTCAAACATACCGGACAGGATTATGAAAAAGTTGAGGCGACATTGGACCGGGATCATTTCATGTCGTCGGAAGAAGCCATGGAGTGGAAACTGATTGATCGTGTGATCGACAAACGCGAAGTGCCGGAGTCTGAATAGGACAAATTAGGAAGCCCTAATTTCCCTGCAGTTGCAGGAATCGTTGCTCGGTGACGCAAATTTAACCGAATTTGCAGCAGGCGGCGAATTTATGTGATAATTGCGCCACAGTTAGTAATGGCCGTTAAGCTAATATATAGCTTTACGCAGCATGATTTGGCGAATATAGGGTTGAAGACTTGCTAAGGTTTCAATCCGGTGCTTGATTTAGGGATGGACGTACCAATTTAAGTAGAAATACCCAATTGTTTTGATTTCCGGGTACTCTCATAATTGGAAATAATGGCAGGAACCCCGGGCGAGTTTGAACCGGTAGGGGAACGGAATGAGCAAAATATCCAACGGCGGTGACTCAAAGAATACGCTTTACTGCTCTTTTTGCGGTAAGAGCCAGCATGAGGTCCGAAAGCTGATCGCCGGACCGACCGTTTTCATTTGTGATGAATGCGTCGAATTATGCATGGATATCATCCGTGAGGAAAACAAGTCCTCAATGGTGAAGTCCGGAGATGGTATCCCGGTCCCGCTGGAAATCCTTGATGTTCTGAATGATTATGTGATTGGCCAGCCCCACGCCAAACGGGTGCTTTCTGTTGCCGTTCACAATCATTACAAGAGACTTGCGCATGCCACAAAAGGCAATGACGTGGAACTGGCCAAATCCAACATCATGCTGATTGGTCCGACCGGTTGCGGCAAGACACTCCTGGCGCAAACTCTTGCCCGGATCCTCGATGTTCCGTTTACAATGGCTGATGCAACTACATTGACCGAAGCCGGTTATGTTGGTGAGGATGTCGAGAACATCATTCTGAAATTGCTGCAATCGGCTGATTACAATGTCGAGCGTGCGCAGCGCGGTATCGTCTATATCGACGAAGTCGACAAGATTTCCCGTAAGTCTGACAATCCTTCAATTACCCGGGACGTATCGGGTGAGGGTGTGCAGCAGGCACTGCTGAAAATAATGGAAGGAACGGTTGCTTCTGTTCCCCCACAAGGCGGCCGCAAGCATCCTCAGCAGGAATTCCTGCAGGTTGATACGACCAATATCCTGTTTATTTGTGGCGGCGCATTTGCAGGCCTCGACAAGATCATCTCTGATCGTGGCAGGAAAACCTCCATCGGGTTTGGAGCCGATGTCGAGTCGCCGGAAGATCGTCCTACCGGAGAATTGTTCCGCAAGGTTGAGCCGGAAGACCTGTTGAAATTTGGATTGATCCCGGAATTTATTGGCCGTGTACCGGTCCTTGCCACGCTTGAAGACCTTGATGAAGATGCCTTGATCAAGATTTTGGGTGAGCCGAAGAACGCTCTGGTCAAGCAGTATCAACGGCTTTTCGAGATGGAGAATGTGGAACTGACATTCCACGAAGATGCCCTGCGTGCCGTCGCGCGTAAGGCAATCGAACGCAAGACCGGCGCTCGCGGATTGAGATCCATTCTGGAAGCCATCCTGCTGGACACAATGTTCGATCTGCCTTCTCTGGAAGGTGTTCAGGAAGTTGTCATTTCAGAGGAAGTTGTGGAGGGCAATGCCCGTCCGCTCTACATTTACTCTGACAAGTCTGACGAAAAAGAACAGAGCGCCTAACCACAAGCAGCGGTTACATTCCGGATTTCAATTGTGAACAGCATTCTTTGCGCCGCAATCGATGGAATTGTGTGCGGTAAATCTGCAATTGATGAAGAAGACTATTCCGCAGGTTCCGCACTGGAGCTTGATTGACTGGTGCGTGCAAACAACGATTGTAGATAAATCAACCGGTTCTTGAGCGTTTTCGTCAAGCGGAAGCGGACAACATAAATGCCAAACCAGGCCAATTGTACCAATGCAAATACGCTGACATAAATAATCGTACGATAGGATATCCCGCCATCTGATATCATGATGCAAAGATTGGATATGCAAACCAGCGCCGCAGCGTGAGATACGATCAAACGCGTCAGTAAATCTTCCCAACCCGCTGAAAGAAAAAAGAAAAGCCTGGCCAGTAGAATGCCCGGTATGGTCAGAATTGCGACCCATAGGCAAAAGTCGATCATGGTCATGGCGATTCCCTCTTTGAGGAATCAAGCCTAAAATAGGTATGGTTTACGAATTGTTAATTGTCGGAATTACCGAACAATGACGGATGGAAAGGAAATTTCCGGATAAAGCGTAGCCGGGAATATAGTACAATTGTGGGGAATAGTGGCAAACCGTTGACCAATATACCAAATATGGGCTTGACCATTGGTGCATGCGATCCCAATTAGTGTAGTGAAAAACGTAGCAACCACATCATTAACACCCGGGCATTCAAATTGACATCGACCCGGGGACTTAATCCGGTGACAATTTGAGTATGAAATACGGAACCGGAAGAATCGGTGTAAAGTAGCTGCGTGAAGTTCCATTGCTGGCCTGATAGGCCCTGACAGGGAAAGATTTATGAGCGATACCGAAAATACAAACATCGGATTTGGAAAAGGGGAAACGTTTCCCCTGTTGCCGTTGCGAGATATTGTGGTCTTCCCCCACATGATCGTTCCGTTGTTTGTTGGGCGTGAAAAATCCATTGCCGCGCTTGAAGAGGTGATGAATTCTGACCGTCAAATTCTGCTATTCACACAAAAAAATGCGGTCGATGACGATCCGCAGCCTGAAGGCCTGTATGAAGTCGGCACTCTGGCTTCGGTCCTTCAGCTACTGAAACTGCCTGACGGTACGGTAAAAGTCCTTGTTGAGGGTGTAAACCGCGCCAAGGTCATGGAGTTCACGAAGCGCGACGAGTTTTTCGAAGCCCGTGCTGAAGTCATCGATGACGAGGAAGAAGACCAACTTGAACTTGAGGCAATGTCTCGTTCAGTCGTGTCTGAATTCGAGAACTATGTGAAACTGAACAAGAAGGTTTCACCGGAAGTTGTCAGCGCTGTAACCCAGATTGAGGAATACTCAAAACTGGCCGACACAATTGCGCAGCATCTGGCCATCAAGATAAACGACAAGCAGGAAATCCTTTCCATTTTCTCGGTCAGGAAAAGGCTGGAACATATCCTCGGCCTGATGGAAAGCGAGATTTCTGTACTGCAGGTCGAAAAGCGCATCCGTAGCCGGGTCAAGCGGCAAATGGAGAAGACCCAGCGCGAATATTATCTCAACGAGCAAATGAAGGCTATCCAGAAGGAGCTTGGTGACGGCGAGGAAGGCCGGGACGAGCTTTCGGAACTGGAAGAGCGTATCGAAAAGACCAAGCTATCGAAGGAAGCACGTGAAAAGGCTCAGGGCGAGCTGAAGAAGCTCAAGCAAATGAGCCCGATGTCGGCTGAAGCCACGGTGGTGCGAAACTACCTCGACTGGCTGCTGGGAATCCCTTGGGGTAAACGGTCTTCCGTCAAGACAGACCTCAACAAGGCTGAGGAAGTGCTTGATTCCGATCATTACGGACTGGAAAAGGTCAAGGAGCGGATTATTGAATATCTCGCCGTCCAGTCCCGTTCCAAAAAGATCAAAGGCCCAATCCTTTGCCTGGTCGGACCGCCGGGAGTGGGCAAGACCTCGCTTGGAAAATCCATTGCCAAGGCGACCGGACGTGAATTCGTACGCATGGCCCTTGGCGGCGTACGCGATGAAGCTGAAATTCGCGGTCATCGCAGAACCTATATCGGCTCCATGCCGGGCAAGGTCATCCAGTCGATGAAAAAGGCAAAGAAATCCAACCCGCTTTTCCTTCTCGACGAGATCGACAAGATGGGTATGGACTTCAGGGGTGACCCGTCATCCGCATTGCTTGAGGTTTTGGATCCCGAACAAAACAATACGTTTAACGATCACTATCTCGAGGTCGAGTATGACCTTTCCAGCGTGATGTTTGTGACAACGGCCAATAC
>JBPCWJ010000316.1:0-10566 GCA_051009635.1 Rhizobiaceae bacterium | reverse complement strand
GTTTTTGACGTTTGATATCAGCGATTTCCATATCATCGGCGCTAGGACTTGCAAGAACTTCTGCCAGTTTGTCTTCCAACTCTCTATGACGCAATTCAAGTTGATGAATATGGGAACCAACAGGCATATGCGATCTCCTTGTCAAATATCCACTTCAAAACAACAATTGAATCATACAATTGTGGCAATGTCGAACATGGAATTGAACCATCACCAATTCTTTGTAAAAACGGCAGCGATAATTGTTACAGTGATTCGCGAATCATCTGATATTTTGAGCCGCTGAATTGCTGTGATATACTGATTTCGTTGCCATTTATCCTGTGGCGGCAACCGTTTGACATTAGAAGTGATACTCAATGAATGAGAAAGAAGACCAGGATGAGGCTGAGCGGCGCATGCAGCTGGCACGCCTCGAAATTGAACATGAAGACTATGATCACGCCATAGCTGCATTGATAAAGGATGGATGCGACGCCATCCGCCTGCAACGGTTCAAAAAGAAGAAACTGGCAGTCAAGGACGAGATTTCAAAACTCAAATCACGGATTTTGCCGGACATCATCGCGTGATTTGCTGATGGCAGTTGAAGAGCTTGTATTGTGGCTCCCAT
This sequence comes from Rhizobiaceae bacterium, assembly GCA_051009635.1. GTDB lineage: Bacteria > Pseudomonadota > Alphaproteobacteria > Rhizobiales > Rhizobiaceae > BOKV01. The sequence goes on along the minus strand of JBPCWJ010000316.1, from coordinate 9,953 downwards.
TTGATTAAACCGCCTGTTCCTTACTCCTGAAACGGACCGTCAGATGAATTCCGGAAAGCCCTCCGTAGCAATCATCATGGGAAGCCAGTCGGACTGGCCGACCATGAAACATTCAGCAAATGTTCTAAGTGAATTGGAAGTAACATTTGAAACCTTGATCGTGTCCGCGCACAGGACACCCGACCGGATGTTCGAGTTTGCAAAAAACGCATCAGAATCAGGGTTTAAGGTGATAATTGCCGGTGCCGGTGGCGCCGCTCATCTTCCGGGAATGGTCGCTTCGCTGACAAGCCTGCCGGTATTGGGGGTTCCAGTAAAGTCAAAGGCGCTCTCAGGACAAGACAGCCTGCTATCGATTGTACAAATGCCCGCCGGCGTGGCAGTGGGCACTTTGGCAATTGGCGAGGCAGGCGCGGCAAATGCCGGATTGCTCGCAGCCCAGATTCTTGCTGTATCAGATAGTGAGCTAGGTAAGCGCATAAACAAATGGCGAGATCAAAGAAGCCAGGCTGTAGCAAAAAAGCCGTCTGACGAGGGTTGATGGTCTGATGCCGCAAGAAAACAGATCACCGCTTGAGACCGGAGCGACAATCGGCATTTTGGGCGGCGGCCAGTTGGGACGAATGCTGGCTATTGCGGCAGCCCATATGGGAATGAAGACAATTGTCTACGATCCATCTTCCGATTGTCCGGCTTCCCAGACAACCAATCTTCATATGGCTGCAGCCTATGACGACGAGACCAGCCTGAGAGAATTCGCAAGGGCTTCCAGTGCAATAACCTATGAGTTTGAGAATATTCCGCTGGAAACCGTAGAAATCGTGGGTGTTGATGCATCCGTGCGTCCCGGAATTTCTGCTCTTCAGATCAGCCGGGACCGCCTGGTCGAGAAGGAGTTTATTTCCGGACTTGATATATCAACTGCGCCATTTGCGCCGGTCAATTCCCTGCAAATGCTTGATGAGCAATTCTCGGCACTGGACAGCAATGCCGTGCTAAAAACACGGCGCTTCGGCTATGATGGAAAGGGGCAGATTGTACTGACCTCAGCCAACGAGACAGCCAGCGCATGGGAGGCGTTAAAACCCAATGAGTTGATCCTGGAGGGATTTGTCGATTTTGACCTGGAGATTTCCGTCATCGGCGTCCGGGGCGTGGATGGGGAATTTGCCTCCTATGATCCGGCATGGAACCGTCATTCCGATGGCATTCTGCGCATTTCGACAGTCCCGGCTCCCATATCGGATGAACTGGCCAGGGAAGCAAGATCGATCGCAAGTAAAATCATGCAAGCTCTTGATTACGTTGGCGTCATGGGGGTCGAAATGTTTGTGACGAAAACGGGCGACCTGCTGGTCAACGAAATCGCGCCAAGGGTACATAATTCTGGCCACTGGACCGAATCGGCCTGTTCAATATCGCAGTTTGAGAACCATATTCGGGCAATATGCGGATATCCAATTGGCTCTTGTGAACGTTTTGCCAATTGCGAAATGCAAAATCTCATAGGCGATGATATCGACCAACTGGATCTGATACTGGCCGAAAAACATGCATTCCTGCATCTTTACGGCAAGAGCGAGACTCGTGCCGGAAGAAAGATGGGCCATGTCAATCGGTTGTCGCCAATGGATTGATCAGGTTTCGAAAGCAAAACCTGCAAGAATTACAATTAATTTAGCTCCGGAAACTGTGGACAAATTGGTTCCGTTTTGGTAATCAGGCACCATCTTGCGTGGGCAGCCTTCGCGAGACAGTTTGCTTTTGTCCTGACAATTGTCTGCAGATTTCCTTCAATCACATGGTTGATTCCGACTTATCTGCAAGCAAAATCAGAATATCCAGCAAACCTGGCCATGCTGTGAAACGCTAATCGGCAGAAAATGCGGCAAACTGCCAAATCTGCCCAGACCAGATGATGTAAATTGGCAAGGAACCAAACGTGCAGGTACTCGTACGCGACAATAATGTTGATCAGGCGCTTCGCGCCCTAAAAAAGAAATTGCAGCGCGAAGGCGTATTCCGCGAAATGAAATTGCGGAATTTCTATGAAAAGCCTTCAGAAAAGCGCGCGCGTGAAAAGGCTGAAGCCGTCCGCCGCGCCAGAAAGCTTGCCCGGAAGCGGGCACAGCGCGAGGGCGCAGTACCGACCAAAGGTCGCGGCCGCTAATATTGCCGACCCGGGCATCAAGTTACGACCGTTTTGTGGGTATTGAATCTGTGGTCGTGATTTCGCCCATTTCTTCACTAATTTCCGGGCGAAGGTGGTGAAAGCCATCTTCGCTTTTTGGTATAGTGAGACAAAACCGCCTCATTTTGGAAAACATGGTGAAGAATTCCTGCCATCGCAATAATCTGATAGCTGCCTGCACAGCACTGTTATTATTGTCTGCCTGCCAGCAATTGGGGGTTCAGGATTCCGTTGAGATTGAACCGGCTCAGGGCTCGGAATCCAATATTGCCTCCTTGACAGAAGTCGTTGAAAAAAACCCTAAATCTGCAGAAGCCTATAATGTCCGTGGGACTGCTTATGGCCGGGCAGGCAAGAATCGCGAGGCACTGGCAGATTTTTCCAAGGCAATCGAGCTTGATCCCAAATTCTACAAAGCCTACGCTAATCGTGCCCTGGTACATCGCGCAAATGGCGACCAGGTTGCAGCAATCAAGGACTATGCTGCAGCGCTGAAAATCAATCCGCAATATGACGAAGCTTATATCGGGCGTGGAAATGTCTATCGACTGGCAGGCGACGACAAGCGTGCAATGAGGGACTTCCAGCGCGCAATACAGATTGGCTCGACCAATCCCCGCGCATTTCATTCTCGCGGCCTGATCTATCAGAAATCGGGAAACCATAATCTTGCCATCGAGGATTTCTCGACAGCCATTTCACTCCAACCCGATGCTGCCGAACCCTATAACAGCCGGGGCGTTTCCTATCTTGCCACTGAGGATCAGGAAAACGCGCTGGAGGACATTAACCGCGCCCTACGCCTGGACGACAGATATGCGGAAGCCTGGGCAAATCAGGCATTGGTATATGAACAACGCGGCGAAAAAAGCCGGGCGTTTCAATCATATGCCCGAGCCTTTGCTCTTGATAAGGAATTGAAGATCGCCCGTGACGGGATGAACAGGACCCGTGGGTAGACACGATCAAAAACTGATCCTGATCGGGTCAGAAAGAAAAGTAAGAGATTACCAGGAGCACGATCCAGAGAACAGTACCGCCGATCAGCCCAAAGCCGCCAAAAAATCCCGCAGCCATGGCGACGAGCAGCGTAATGAGCACAATTACACTCCATTTGGTGAGCCACAAGAAACCTTCATAGGTACGCTCATGCTCCGGATAATCCATAACCGAGGCTGGTTCTTTTTTCTTAGCTGCCATTTCAAAGCTTTCTCGAACTAATTCAATTCTCACCAAGGCAAATACACAAAACGCACCTGTTCTTCAACATGCGGATTACAGTATCATGGCCTAATCATGCGGCCAATTTTCGTAGTGTGAATGATTTCCCGCCGCCATCCGTACAGTTGAGCACGACCGGATCAGGTCTCTGGCATGTTGCTGTATTTTCCAGTCCGGTCACATTGCTGGTCCATTTCAACGTCACTTCGGTAGTGGATACGGCAATATAACTTCCCTGGGAAATGATGTTTCCTGTATCTTCAGCCGTTGTGGAGAACTGGCCATTATTGAAAAGCGCTGTATAGCCACCTCCATCGGGTGCCCATTTTCCGGTGATACCGCCACCACCAATTGTCGGATCAATCTTTGCCGTCGCGCAGGAAGCAAGCACAAGTAAACCAAGTACCGCGCTAACTGCTTTCATCTTCTTCATTTTTCTTCTCCAATATCGTGCTTACCGCACAATTTACTCAAGCGCTTCCAATTCGTCTATCAGGCCCTCGATCATGGACAAACCCTTGTCCCAGAATGCCGGATCACTGGCATCAAGCCCGAACGGGGCAAGCAACTCCCGGTGATGCCGCGTTCCACCTGCCTTGAGCATATCGAAATATCGTGCCTGAAATCCATCCTCCGAATGCTGATAAACCGCATATAGGGAATTTACCAGACAATCGCCAAACGCATAGGCGTATACATAAAACGGGGAATGAATGAAATGCGGTATATAACTCCAATAGGATTGGTAGCTCTCGTCAAACTCAAAGACAGGGCCCAGGCTTTCCTTCTGAACATCAATCCACAAAGAACAAAGCTGTTCCCAGGTTAGCTCTCCATTAGCCCTGGCTTGATGCACCTCGCGTTCAAATTGATAAAATGCGATCTGCCGCACAACAGTATTGATCATGTCCTCGACTTTTTGCGCCAGCATAGCCTGACGTTCCAGACGATCCGAACATTGGTCAAGCATGGCGCGGAAGGTAAGCATCTCACCAAACACACTGGCTGTTTCTGCCAATGTCAGCGGCGTCTGGGACATTAGTGGCCCCTGCTCTGCAGCCAGTACCTGGTGAACGCCATGCCCCAATTCATGGGCAAGCGTCATGACATCGCGAGGCCTGCCCTGATAGTTCAACAGGACATAGGGGTGAACACTGGGAACCGTGGGGTGCGCAAACGCACCTGACCGCTTGCCGTCCCTCACCGGGGCATCAATCCAGCTGCGGTCAAAAAATCTCGAGGCAATATCAGCCATCTCCGGTGAAAAGGAGCCATAGGCATCAAGAACGGTTTTTTGGGCGTCAGACCATTCATATCGCCGCTCAGCCGATTGAGGCGGTGGAGCATTCCGGTCCCAATACTGCATTTTATCAAGCCCGAGCCAATTGGCTTTCATCTGGTAATATCGATGCGATAATCTCGGATATGCCTTGCGCACGGCACCTGCCAGCGCATCAACGACTTCCGGCTCAACCCGGTTGGCAAGATGACGCGAACCCGCCACGTCATCAAAGCCACGCCATTCGTCGGATATCTGCTTGTCCTTGCACAAGGTATTGGTGATCAGGGTGAACAAACGGCCATTTTGCGAAAGTACCTTGCCAATTTCACGTGCCGCCTTCTCGCGAGTGTCGCGATCACTTTCCTGCAACAGGTTGAACACCGGTTCGGATGCAAGTTCCTGTCCATCGATGTTAAACCGCAGCGCTGCCATGGTTTCATCAAACAAGCGATTCCAGGCTGATGCGCTGGTAGCCGATTTGTCATGAAACAATTGCTCGATGCGATCTTCCAGCTGATAGGGCTTTTCCAGCCGTGTATCTTCAATCCATGGCCGGTAACGTCCCAATGCTGCATTTTCCAGCATCGCATTTTCAATCTCACCGTCATCGAGACTGTTCAGTTCAAGCGTGAAGAACAGAATATGGGAACTGGCCCTCGTCAGCGCTTCCTGGGTATCGCCATAAAGTTTCGCCTTGCCGGCATCAGTGGTGTCAGATGCATAGGCCAGGCCGGCATATGACATCAAACGCCCCATTATCTCACCTATTTTCTCATATTCGCTGATGGCATCTGCCAGATCGCCGCCACCGCTTTCCAGTAGCTTTGGCAAATTGCCCTTGATACGCCCTTCAAAGGCCTGGGCATCCTCCAGGCATCTTTTCTTGTCGGCAGCAAACTCCGCACTGTCCGGCCCCGGATAAAGATCATCCAGGTTCCACTCCGGTAGTTTCCCAATCGAATCAGTATCTTGAGCAATATTCATTCATTGCACCTTTGAATTTTTCGTATCCGGAATATTTTCCGGTACGGCGTTGCTGGATGTCCGGTAGCTGCAATTTTACCGAATTGATATGCGATCTGTTAACGGTGCCGCTTAAAACGATATTTAAGCATACAGATTAAAACAGTCCACAAATGAGACACTCGCGATCTCCTGTTTGCGCCAACAACCAGCCCAAAAAGGATCATCGCGTAAAGCGGCCTGATTTATCGGGCAATCACGACGGGACTGTCAATGCAAGATTCAATACTGATAATAGATGATGATCCGGTTCAAAGGCGTCTTCTGGAAGGGCTTGCCAAGCGCATGGGATATACTCCTACCACCGCGCATGGAGGCAGGGAAGCGCTCGACATCCTTCAAGATGCTGCACCAAAGGGATATGGCGCCATAATCCTGGATCTCATCATGCCGGAAATGGACGGCATTACGGTCCTTGAAAAATTGCGTGAATTGAAAGTTGCCACTCCTGTTATTGTCCAGACCGCGCAGGGCGGCATCGAGACCGTGGTCAAGGCAATGCGTGCTGGTGCATTTGATTTTGTTGTAAAGCCGGTCTCTCCCGAACGGCTGAACAATTCGCTGGCGAAGGCGGTCAAGATCAGTTCACTTGAGACGAAACGTCCCGATCAGAAAATCAGCACTCCTGCCCATCTGGAATTCGAGGACATCGTCAGCGCCAGCTCAACGATGAAAAAGGTCCTGAACACAGCTCAAAAAGCGGCTAGATCGCAAATTCCGGTACTCATTGAAGGAGAATCCGGCGTTGGCAAGGAACTTATATCCCGTGCAATACAAGGCTCCTCACCAAGAAGTGCAGGCCCGTTTGTCACGGTCAATTGCGGTGCCTTGCCCGACAATCTTGTCGAGAGCATTTTGTTTGGCCATGAAAAAGGTGCCTTTACCGGTGCATCAGACAAACATGTCGGAAAGTTTGAGGAAGCCAATGGCGGCACGCTGTTTCTTGATGAGATTGGAGAACTGCCGCTCGACATGCAGGTAAAACTTCTGCGGGCTATTCAGGAAGGTGAAATTGACCCGATAGGTTCACGTAAGCCTGTAAAAGTCGACATCCGGCTGATTTCAGCGACCAACCGGAATCTTCTCGAAGAGATCAAAACCGGCACCTTTCGCGAAGATCTATACTACCGTCTAAGCGTGTTACCCCTGACAATTCCACCACTCAGGGAACGCAGGGAAGATATAAAGCAACTGACGCGGCACTTTATCAAGCGGTTTGCAGCCGAGGAAAATCGGGATCAGGAGATCGGCATCACCCAACAAGCCATGGCGATGTTGAACTCCTACAACTGGCCGGGCAATATTCGCGAACTGGAAAATACGATCTTCCGCGCAGTCGTCCTGTCCGATGATGACGAACTGGCCATCGATGAGTTTCCACAGATTGCTACACAAATTGACGGTTTCACCCTGCCTGTGCCTGAAAACACCAATCTCGATATACAATCCTCCGTTGAACCAGTGGAAAAACCATACAGCCAGAGCGCTGATATTGCCGCAACTACCCCTGCCCATGACGATGCCGGTTATATGGCGAATGGATATTTACCGCTCGTCAGGGAAAATGGCGATGTTCTGCCGCTTGACCATATGGAGGCAGAGATTATCCGCTTTGCCATTCGAATCTATGACGGCCGCATGAGCGAGGTTGCAAAAAAACTCGGCATCGGCAGATCGACACTTTACCGGAAGTTGAAAGACTACGGGATTGAAGATCTGAGGGATGATATCAAATCAGAAAAACAGCCTCGCCAGCTTCACGGCTGACCCCAAATTTGATTCGTTTGGGGAAAAGCGGCTCTGTCCATGCGACATATTGATCAATTTTAGCAGCCGCGCTTGCACATTGTTTACCAATTTGACAGGGAAGACGAACTTCTATGTGGGTTCGTCACGTTATTACCTCATTTGCATGTTGTCTGACCCTTGGTTTGTAGTGCAACATTGGTAACGGCGGCGTAGCTGCATAAATCGAATGGGGCATTAACATTTGTTAACCATATTGGGCGTTAATGGGCCATGATTCCTGTTGTGGGAACGGGTTCTAAATTGGGTTAGCTGTTTCTTGTATAAATCCGTAAATGCAATTCTCTGCGAATTCCTGTTGGCGCGACTGGCGCGCGTCACAGTCTTTGCCGTTGCCTGCTTTGTCCTTTGCACAGTGATGACAGCCGGTGCAGCGAATGCACAGAACCGTTCGCTCAAGCTGTATTTCATGCATACCAAGGAAAAGGCCGAGATTACCTATAAGGTAAACGGCAAATACATCGATTCAGGCCTCAAGCGGATAAACAGGTTCCTGCGCGACTGGCGGCGTGATGAGCCGACCAAGATGGACCCCCAATTGCTCGATCTTTTGTGGGAAGTCTACAGACAATCCGGGTCGAAGGATTACATCCACGTAGTTTCAGCCTACCGGTCGCCGGCCACAAACAAGTTACTGCGCTCGCGAAGCAAAGGGGTGGCCAAAAACAGCCAGCACACGCTTGGCAAGGCCGTCGATTATTTCATTCCCGATGTCAAACTTTCCAAGGTCCGTGAAATTGGTTTGAAACTCGGCGTTGGCGGTGTCGGTTATTATCCGACCTCCGGCTCTCCCTTTGTTCATATGGATACCGGCAGGGTTCGTCACTGGCCGCGCATGACCCGCAAGCAGCTTGTAAAGATTTTCCCCAGAGGCAACACGCTTCATGTTCCAAGCGACGGTAAACCGCTTCCCGGCTATGAAGCCGCTGTTGCCCGTCACAAGGCCCAGCGCACCAAGGCCAAAAATATTGTTGTTGTGAAAGCTGAAGAACCCAAGAAACCGGGATTCTTTGAACGCCTCGCCCTGGCACGCAAGGAACGGCAGAAGAGTGCTGAAGAGAAAACCGCAATTGCTTCCACTTCCCAATCTGCTCCTCCTGTCGACGGTGAAGCTGGGGGACCAGGTGCTCCACCGCTTCCGGCATCAGCGCCACGTAATCCGGCAGGTTCGGGCGGTACAGAGCTGGCATTGGCCAGTGTGGCTTCGGATGGGGAGGAAGCATTTCCCGAAATTGTCCCCGTACCATCCAGGCGCCCCGGTCTGAGACCTTCCGACAGATTGCTTGACGAAACGCGCCAGTTGCTGATGGCTGCACGCCAAAGCAATCAATCAACCGAGACTGCTTCCCTGTCACCGGGAGAAATCGAGGATTTGCGGCGTAGCGTAGCGGTTGAAATCGAGCCCGAAAGATTTGCCTCAGCTGGTTCACAACAGGCATCGCTGCAGTCGCAGGCAAACAGCAATTCGAACCAGTCACAAGCTTCGATATTTGCAATATCAAGCCCGGCACAGGCCGGAACTCCAATCGCTGCCGTGGCAAGGGAGCCTGACATTGCCACTACAAACCCCGCAGCTGCTACATATACGCCGGTAAAGGCCCCAAGACCGCAAAATAATGTTCCAGTGGTCGCACTATTGGAAAACAATCAATCGAACAATGGGCTTCGCACCTCAGTTGATGCAGCAAATCGTCTGGCAGCTGCGCCAACAAGACCTCAATTGTCTTCAAGCGGACCCGTCCTGAAACGGCCCGTGCCGGCTGCGGGCGTTCCGCAGACCGCCCCGCAAATGCGCAAGGCGATTGATAACGTCGAATATGGTTACACCGGAACCATTGCCAGTGCCGGTCAGGGCAATTCGCCAATCGGTACGACCGGCACAGAAATTCCTTCGGACCGGACGTTACAGCTTGCCCTTGCTGCGACCGAAACAGATTCCTCGGCTAGTCAGGCAATCCGTGCGCTTGTCAACAGCAAGAAACAGATTGAACAAGCAGCTCTCAAAGAAAAGAAAAACAAGGCCGAACAGGTGGCAGGCCTGAAGCCGATGGACGACAAGATGTTCAAATCGGCATACCCGCTGCCGCAGCCGCGCCCTGTTCCTGCTTCGCAGACTGAATTTGGTCAGGCAATCGCGACTACTACTACATCTGAAAAAACCGGACAGGAAACCGCCGCTATTGCAACACGGCAAACAGCACAACGCGGATATCTTGGCCAATGGGCTTTGGCGTCCGAGGTTCCGATCGGCATGATCACCCGTCTCAGCCCGCCTTCTTATGGAAAACTGGCCTATCTGAAAACTGAATCCAGGCATCTGACAGTAGGATTTACCAAGACAGAACCGCAATATCAGCCGGGCCGTATGTCACCCCAATCACACCTTGATGGTTTCAACAACCTTACCCGGTAGTCACTCATCATTTCCGG
>JBPCWJ010000315.1:0-4620 GCA_051009635.1 Rhizobiaceae bacterium | reverse complement strand
GTACAGCACTTGGCGGGGTAGGGTTGTTTCTGGCCCAGCCAATTGTACTCTTGCCATTTTACTGGCGGTATCGGGTGCCCGTTTCGCTGGCAGTCATGATTATGGGCGGGTTTGTAGCCAGTTACATGCTTGTCATGGCGGCTATCGATGTTTCCGTGGCGGGGGATGTCTTCGAAACCCGGCCATTTCTGACCATTGTGGTGGCACTGATTTTTGCACTGGTATTGTTTTCGATTGCAATGGCTTTTGATCTCGGCGATCGGTATCGCGTCACCAGACGTTCTGATGTTGCCTTCTGGCTTCATCTGGCGGCAGCACCCGCACTTCTCTACACCCTGTTTGCGGTTTTGCTCTTCGATGAAAATTCCTACATTTGGTGGGCACGAAACCCCGGGCTGAGCGAAGCCGTAATTGCCATGATTGTCATAACGATATTCATGTTAATCGGGATATTGATCGACAGGCGAGCCTTTGTGACCTCCGGTCTGATCTCCCTCGGTGTTGCGGTTGCGGCAATTGCGCGGGAAGCGAATATCGATATGAGTGAATTCGTCACTCTGCCGCTTTTTGCAGTAGGTCTGATAGTTCTTGTTCTAGGTATTGGCTGGCAGCGTTTGCGGTCAATCTTCCTTGGAATATTGCCGGATTCGCTGACAAATCTGCTGCCACCAGCCAAAGATGGTGCAGCTGCGTAAACGGATTACTGGAGACGCTGGGTGTAGAGAATATTCTAGCATTTGGGATATTCTTGTCGTTGTGGCTTGTTTTCGAGTTTGTTATCGATCATTCCCCCCTGCGGTTCAAAAGTCTGACCGGACATATGGCCTTTAAGCGCCGTGAATGGATGCTGGTCATGGCTGAGCGGGATCTTCGCATGATCGATACGAGCATACTTACAGGTTTGCAGCAGGGGGCTGCATTTTTCGGCTCTGCTTGCCTGCTCGGAATTGGCGGCTGCTTTGCACTATTGGGCGCAACTGAAAATGTGGTTCAGATCCATCGTGACCTGCCGCTGGATGCGGAATTCACTCGAGGGCTATGGGATACCAAAGTGCTCGGGCTGACGGCGATCCTCGGATATTCTTTCTTCAAGTTCGGATGGTCCTACCGGCTTTTCAACTATTGTTCGATTTTGATCGGTGCTGTTCCGCACAAGGGTGATGCACCTCTCGAAGAAAGAAAAAAGGCGGCATTGGATGCAGCTGAAATCAATACCCACGCAGCACGTCATTTTACGGCTGGTTTGAGAGGTACATTTTTTGCGCTTGCATATCTTGGCTGGTTTCTGGGCCCGATAGCGCTGATCATCACCACACTATTGTTGATTGCAGTATTGGTCAGAAGGCAGTTTTTCTCGTATTCGCTAAAAGTCCTGTCTGACTAGCAGCAAGTTCTCAAGTATTGAACTTGAACAGCAGCACATCACCATCCTTGACAACGTAGTCCTTGCCTTCATCGCGTGCCTTGCCAGCTTCCTTGGCCTTTTGCTCGCCACCGAGGCTTACATAATCGCCAAATGCGATGGTTTGCGCCCGAATAAAGCCACGCTCAAAGTCGGTATGGATGACGCCTGCGGCCTGAGGTGCCTTTGATCCCCGCCTGACAGTCCATGCACGCGTTTCCTTTGGGCCGGCGGTGAAGTAGGTGACAAGATCGAGCAAACGGTATCCTGCGGCAATCAGGCGATCCAGACCAGACTCGGTAAGTCCGTTCAACTCCAGGAATTCCGGTTGCTCATCCTCCGGCATCTGGGCAATTTCTTCCTCGATTGCGGCGGAAATGGTGACGGTTTCTGCACCCTGTTCGCGAGCCATTTGTTCCACTGCCTGGCTGAACTCATTGCCGGTAGCGGCATCTGCCTCAGCGACATTGCAAACATAAAGAACCGGCTTTGCCGTCAGCAAATTCAGGCCCTTGAGTATCTTCAATTCCTCTGCGGATATGCCAGGCAGCATGTGGCGGGCAGGTTTTCCGTCTTTCAGCAGGTTCAATGCCTGTTCCATCACCGGTAGAACGGTTTGAGCTTCCTTATCCTTACCGGTCGCGCGCTTGCGTAATTGGTCAATGCGCCGCTCGAGGCTTTCAAGGTCGGCCAGCATAAGCTCGGTATCAATTGTGTCCGCGTCGGCAACCGGATCAATACGTCCCTCGACATGAGTGATGTCGTCATCTTCAAAGCATCGCAACACATGAACAATTGCGTCCACTTCACGGATATTAGCCAGAAACTGGTTGCCGAGGCCTTCTCCCTTTGATGCTCCGCGAACCAGGCCTGCAATATCTACGAAGGATATTCGTGTTGGAATAGTTTCCTTCGAACCGGCGATCTCGGTTATCTGCCTTAGCCGGCTATCGGGAACCGCTACCTCGCCGGTATTGGGTTCAATTGTACAAAACGGATAGTTTGCCGCCTGTGCTGCGGCAGTCTTGGTCAGCGCATTGAATAAAGTGGATTTTCCGACATTCGGCAATCCTACGATACCGCATTTAAATCCCATAAAGAGGCTCCGGAAGGTGGGAGAAAACAAATTGCCGAAGCGGGCTAAATGAGCCTGCCGGGCATGTCAATCGTTCATTCGTTACCAAACAATTTCTTCAGCATGGTAGCCATCGGCCCGCTCTCCGGCAGCTTTTTGGGTGCTGCCGGTTGGCGTGCCTGGTGGATATGGCTCTTTGCCTTTTGAGGCTTTTTTACCTTGTTCTCAGGCTCATCCTGACGAGTGGCCAGCGCCACACGATTCATGAAGGTTGAATATTCGCCCTTTGCCGCCAAGGGAATGTATTCGGCGGTTGCATCAAGGAAGGGGTCGAGCCAATTGCTGTCGGCCTTGGCAAAGTCCCCCAGGACATGGCGCTGGACCTTGGCCTTGTTACCGGGATGACCGATACCCAGGCGAATTCTATGAAATGCGTTGCCACAATGGCTTTCAATTGAACGAATGCCATTATGTCCGCCTGCACCGCCTCCGGTTTTTACCCTCAGCTTGCCGGCTGGCAGGTCTAGTTCATCATACAAAACAATAATGTCTGACGGAGAGAGCTTATAGAAGCGCATTGCTTCCCCCACGGCTTCGCCCGACAGGTTCATATATGTCTGAGGCTTCATCAGCAGGACCTTATCGCCCGCCAATTTGCCCTCTGCGACTTGGGATTTGAACTTCTTGCGCCAGGAGGAGAAATCATGACGGCGAGCAATCTCGTCCGCCGCCATGAATCCGATATTATGCCGATTATTGGCGTATTCTCCGCCGGGATTACCAAGGCCGGCAATCAGGAGCATTTTTTTATCTCCTGCAGCATGAACTGACCAAACTTGCTCAGTTCAGTTATTCTTCTGAATCTGCTTCTTCTTCATCGTCAGAAGCTTCACCGATGATTTCGGTTTCGATTGGCTCTTCATCAGTCTCATCTTCTTCCTCAAGCGCTGCTGCTGCACCGGCAATCGTTGCGATTGTGAAATCACGATCAGTAATTGTCAGCGTTGCATTTTCAGGAAGCTTGACCGCAGAGATATGGAATGAATCGCCGATTTCGCCATCGGTCAGATCGACGTCGAGCGAATCCGGTATGTCGGTTGCCGGGCATTCCAGTTCCACCTCGTGGCGCACGATGTTGAGAACACCACCACGGCGCAGACCGGGAGATTCTTCGTCATTGAGGAAATTAACCGGGATCATCACCACAACGCGGGATTTGCTGGTTACACGCAGGAAATCGACATGGGTGATAAAATCACGAACCGGGTCAACCTGATAGTCTTTCGGTAGAACCTGGTGGGTTTCGCCGTCAACTTCGACCTTGGCTATGGTCGTCAGGAAGCCAACACGGTTTACCCGCAGTGAAAGCTCCTTGAAGGGGAGGGCGATTGAAATGGGGTCTTTTTTGTCACCGTAAATTACGGCTGGCACCATTGCATTGCGGCGCAGTTCGCGGGCGGCCCCCTTGCCGATCCTGGTGCGCAGCTGGGCCTGGAGCACGTTTGCTTCTTGGCTCATTGCTTTTCCTTCCAAAATAAAGAGGACACCGGGACATGGCATTATTGCCTGTTTCCCGGATCGCTGCGTCTGGAATATGGTCCTAAAAACGCAACAAGCCCGCGCTGCCTCCAAGGGTGTCTACGCGGGCAGGCGGGTTATAGGTCAGTTGTGTTTGAAGCGCAATATGGTTCAGTCAAAAAGGCTGGAAACCGATTTTTCCAGTGCTGTGCGCTGGATTGCTTCGCCAACCAGTTCAGCTACCGAAACAACACGGATGTTATGGGCAGTCTCTATGGCTGATGTTGGCTGAATCGAATCCGTTGTCACCAATTCCTTGAGTTTTGAGGATGCAATACGCGCTACAGCTCCGCCGGAAAGTACACCATGGGTAATATAAGCGGTTACGCTTGCTGCGCCCATATCAAGAAGGGCTTCTGCAGCATTGCACAGCGTTCCTCCGGAATCGATGATATCGTCGATCAACAGGCAATCCCGCCCATCCACATCGCCGATCACATTCATGACTTCAGATTCGCCAGGTCGGTCACGTCGTTTGTCGACTATCGCCAAGGCAGCTTCCAGACGTTTCGCCAATGCGCGGGCCCGTATTACGCCACCAACGTCCGGTGAGACAACCATGATG
>JBPCWJ010000314.1:0-3681 GCA_051009635.1 Rhizobiaceae bacterium | reverse complement strand
GCATTGGAACGTCTGCAACCCCAGGTCAATTCGGTTATAGTCAATGCCAATGGTGACCCGGCAAGAATGAACTTCCTGGGATTACCGGTACACGCAGACATTTTCACCGGGTTTGCCGGACCTCTCGCTGGTATTCATGCAGGTATGGATTGGGCAAGACACAACCAGCCATCAGCAACACACATTTGTTCAGTCGCCGCCGATACACCGTTTTTCCCGGTTGATCTCGTTTCAGGATTGAAAGGCCAGGCCAGTACTCCTGAAACAATTGTGCTGGCTGCATCAAACACATTCCGTCACCCGGTATTTGGTCTTTGGCCGGTATCACTTGCCGATGATCTTCAGCAATTTCTGGAAAATGGCGAAACCGGAAAGGTAATGGCATTTGTGAAGCAACATGACTGGAAAGAAGCAGAGTTTGAAAACATGAGTGCCGGAAGCAATTCAATTGATCCATTCTTTAATGTAAACACGCCTGACGAACTTGAACTGGCAAGGCAATTTCAGGAGCAGATCTCTATCAATGCATGATCATCGCATCATCGGCATAACCGGCTGGAAAAACTCCGGAAAAACGACAATGGTTGCCGCGCTGGTATCGGAGTTGACCGCTCGTGGCTTTACAGTTTCAACTGTGAAACACGCGCACCATTCATTTGAGATTGATCAGGAGGGTAGAGATTCCTGGAAGCATCGCAAGGCAGGAGCAAAGGAAACTGCACTAGTTTCCTCCCGACGATGGGCATTGATGCATGAGCTCAGGGATGAAGACGAACCTTCGCTTGCTGAAATCCTTGAAAAACTCGCACCATGTGACCTGGTAATTGTGGAGGGGTTCAAACGCTCCTCTCACCCGAAAATCGAGATGATCCGCAACACGGCGTCACCCTCTTCTAGGGAAACGCCCATCTGGCAGGGCAACGAAACCGTCATTGCAATTGCATCACCGGACAAGCAGCCTGATTGCCCGCTACCTGTTTTCGATCCTGATGCAATCGGCACTATCGCAGACTTTATCCTCGATCATCTCGGTTTGATGAAACATGATCAGACTGACAATAATCCGGCTAATGTCGATGCCGGATAATCCTTCCAGAGCAATGGATGATTGCTTCGCCTTCGAAGGCAAACGGCTCCTGCATCATGAAGCGATGGGCATTCTCAAGGAACGCCTGCCGTGCATTTCAACCATTGAGACAATCCCGCTTGAAAATGCCGGTGGACGAATTCTCGCCCAATCCGTTACCGCTACTGCCAATGTACCATCCTATGACAACTCGGCAGTCGACGGCTATGCATTCAATTTCGCCGACTATGAGAAACTTCAAGGCAGGTTCGCCGTATCAGACAGAATAGCCGCTGGCAGCACGGATGTTTCGCCGCTTTCACCGGACAGCGCTGTCAGAATTTTTACCGGCGCAGCAATTCCTGCTGGTGCCGACACGGTCGCGATGCAGGAAGATTGCAGCCCTGCTATTGAGGTTACCAATGGCAAGGAACAGGAAACCGTCACCATACCCGCGGGGCTAAAGTCTGGTGCAAATTTGCGGCGCGCTGGCGAAGACCTGAAAAAGGGTGAGGAGATGATGGGCAGCGGCCAGATTCTCCGGCCTCAGGAACTTGCAGCAATCGCCTCCATCGGCCTTCCTCGAATTGAAGTGTTCAGCAAGCTTCGTATTGCGTTGATATCATCGGGAGATGAGATCAAACGCCCCGGAACAAAGCTTGAGTCCGGCCAGGTCTATGATTCAAACCATTACCTGCTGCTTGGGCTGCTGGACAGTTTGAACATCGAAGTAACTGATTTGAATGTGTTGCCTGACGACGCCAATATAGTTGAAAATACCCTTTCGCAAGCCGCACAAACTCATGATGTGATCCTGACCACGGGCGGCGCTTCGCTCGGTGAGGAAGACCATATCATCGACACGCTGGACCGCCTGGGCAGCCGCCATCTCTGGCAATTGGCCATCAAACCCGGCCGTCCAATGAGTTTCGGCCAGATAGGCAACTCCTTTGTATTCGGACTCCCGGGCAATCCCGTCGCAGCGTTTGTATGTTTTCTTCTTTATGTAAGACCGTCGCTTCTGCGATTAGGCGGGGGACAATGGATTGAACCGCAGCGCTACATGGTGCCGGCAGGCTTCGATGTACCGGCCAAAAAACCGGATAGAAGGGAATTCTGGAGAGCCTGGCTGGAAAATGGTGAAGACGGCTCGGTTCTGGTCAAGAAATTCAGCCGTGATGGTTCAGGGCTGGTCAGTGGGTTAAGAGAGGCAACCGGCCTGCTGGAAATCTCCGAAGATGTAACTTCGGTGAAGCAAGGCGACCTCCTTGCTTTCATTCCGTTTACGGAATTCGGCATGAAGTGAGCGTCTTATTTACTATCCCGCTCTACCCCACCAGCAAATCAACCTTCTCGAATTTGCGCACATCGATAATCCCCATATCCGATATCCGTAATTCAGGGATGACAACCAGCGCCAGCAGGGAGTGCTGCATATAGGCATTATTGAGCGTGCAGCCCATTTTCTCCATCGCCTTGACCACGCCTTCTGCCTTTGCCGCGACTATTTCAGCCGGTTCCTCCGACATCAACCCGGCTATCGGCAGCTCCACCAATGCCAGTTCCTTCCCTTTGTGGATGACAACAACACCGCCTCCGACTTCTCTCAGCCGATTTGCGGCAATGGCCATGTCCTTGTGATCTGTTCCGACAACAATCATGTGATGGCTGTCATGTGCAACTGTGGAAGCAACCGCACATTTCTTGTCATAGCCAAAACCGGAAACGAAACCGTTGGTGATACCCCCTGTGGCCTGATGCCGTTCCACCAGCGCAATCTGGCAGACATCATCCTTGCGGCTCATATCCACCACGCCATCTTTTACGTCCAGCTCCATCTCCAGCGCCTTTGTCGGCGCCTGGTTTTCGATAACACCGATCACCCTGGCGCGGACTGATTTTGCACCTGCTGGCGCCTTGATCTCAAAATCGGATGCTTCGAGATCACGCGCCATGTTCACGGTACCCTCGGCAGAATCAGGATAGTGAAATTCCGGCATTTCACATGTCAGCCCGCTACTGTCGGCCAGCAGCTTCCCACGGGCATAGACCAGCTCGATCTTCATCTCCGGGAGATTCGAAACAAGAAGAAAATCGCCACGGCGACCGGGCGTAATCGATCCAAGCTCTCTCTCAAGTCCAAAATGCTCGGCTGTATTCAGCGTTGCCATTTGAATCGCCGTTATCGGTCGCAATCCCTGTTCGATTGCATGACGAACAACCCGGTTCATATGCCCGTCATTTACCAGCGTTCCCGAATGGCAATCATCGGTACACAAAATGAAGTTCC
Organism: Rhizobiaceae bacterium; assembly: GCA_051009635.1. Classification (GTDB taxonomy): domain Bacteria; phylum Pseudomonadota; class Alphaproteobacteria; order Rhizobiales; family Rhizobiaceae; genus BOKV01. The sequence continues at coordinate 325 of JBPCWJ010000314.1, read as the reverse complement.
TCGGGTCAACGCCCATTTCTGTTACTGCGCGAATTTGCTCGGCCACATCATACCAGGCCGAACCGAGACGCAGCATGGCTTTCATCCCCTGCCTGACACGGGCAATGGCATCCACCATCCGTGTCCCCTCGTGATCGTCAGCCGGTCCACCAGCGGCATAGGCATGGAATGCAGGTCCCAGATCAGGTGAGGCATAATGCCCGCCAACGGTCTTTCCTGCTGATCTCGTTTCCGCAATTTGCCCGATCATCTTGGCATCAGCAGCCGCTACGCCGGGGAAATTCATTACTTCCCCCAAGCCAATGATGTTGGGCCATGTCATGGC
>JBPCWJ010000313.1:0-4608 GCA_051009635.1 Rhizobiaceae bacterium | reverse complement strand
CCTTGATCCACCACATGGCGTAAGTTGCCAGGCGGAAACCCTTTTCGGGGTCGAATTTCTTGACTGCCTGCATGAGGCCGACATTACCCTCGGAGATTACCTCACCGATTGGCAATCCATAACCGCGATATCCCATTGCAATCTTTGCAACAAGCCGAAGATGGCTTGTCACGAGCTTGTGCGCGGCCTCAAGGTCATCATGCTCATGATAACTCTTGGCAAGCACATATTCTTCGTCGGGCTCCAGCATCGGAAACCGGCGTATTTCTTCCATATATCGATTGAGACCGGATTCACCGGCCGATATGCTAGGTAGTGTCTGGGCCATTCAGCACCCTCCAATATACTGACAGCAACTCCCGTCTTGGCGAGCCGCAATACGGGCATGACTATTCATCACCCTGTAACGAACCCTATCATATAGGTATTTTTCCGTTAAATGCATGAAATTTACGTAATAATTTAACAAGAGATTACAAAAAGGCTTCAATTAATCTGGTTTAATGCGGTTTTGAGAGCTTCCATATCTTCCGGCAAGGGCGCTTCAAATTCCATTACATCACCGGTTGCCGGGTGTTCAAAGCCCAAATTGGCTGCATGTAGCGCCTGTCGAGAAAAATCAGACACCTGGCTGCGAGCCGGTTCCTCCAATATGTTGATTTTCGTTGCGAAATGGGCGCCATATTCACGATCGCCTAACAGCGGATTGCCAATATGGGCAAGATGCACCCTGATTTGATGGGTTCGGCCGGTTTCCAGACGGCATTCCAGCAGGCTTGCGATTTGATCTCCATATTGCTCGAGACTGCGATAGTGGGTAATTGCCTCGCGGGCGTCAGGTGTCCGGGAAGAAACTACCGCCCGCTTCAGGCGGTTAGAACCGGAGCGACCCAGATATGCATCAATCTTTCCTGATTTTTGAGGTGGTGATCCCCAAACAATACATTGATAAGCCCTGACCAGTGGTCCGGTACGGCCATGATCGGCAAATTGGGCGGCTAGGCCTGAATGGGCCTTTTGTGTCTTGGCAACGACCATGACACCGGAAGTATCGCGGTCAAGGCGATGTACAATTCCCGGGCGTCGGACACCGCCTATTCCCTGCAGGCTGCTGCCGCAATGATGGATCAATCCATTCACCAGCGTTCCGGTCCAGTGACCGGGAGCGGGATGAACGACCATTCCTGCGGGTTTGTTTATGACAATCACATGCTGGTCTTCATGCAGGATATCAAGCGGAATATCTTCAGCCTGCGGCTCCGGATCTTCGGCAGGGGGAATTTCCAGGGCAATGACATCACCAACAGAAATCTTGTGCCTGGGAATCTTGCATGTGTCATCATTGAGCGTAACATGGCCATCAAGGATCATTGATTTTACCCTTGAGCGTGAGATGTGTGAGGGCAATTTGCCAGCCAGCCAGGAATCGAGGCGTCCCGCATCGTCTGCCTCAGACACGGTAAATACCGTCATCTGGTCTTTCCCTTGCCCGTCATCTCGAGTACTTAGCGCGTTCAAATTCTATTCCTGCCTTCTGGTAACCGGGAAAATTCAATGACTGCCCAGCATAATGATGACGAAGAAGAAGCCCCACTTGATCCGGCAATGGCCCGGGTCAGGAAGAAGATGATCCGCTTGCTCGTCATATCGATGTCGATAATGATGATTGGCCTCTTATCGGTATTTGGAGCAATAATCTACAAGATCGGTTCCAACGGCAAGGAGGAGGAGACAAGCACTTCCGGTTCCGAAATAGTTCCGGGCATCAAATCATCACTTGAACTTCCTGCCGGAGCCACGATAAGGTCCATGTCGCTGGACGGGCTTAATGTGCTTCTCCAGTTGGAACTGCCGGATGGAACCCGGCAATTGTTGGTTTATGGCATTAATGACCAGCGCATTCTCGCGACCATTACCGTCGAACAGGAAGACGGATAGAAAAGCCGGAAATTTTCCGGCCTGGTATTTATTGCCGCTGTTTGTCTTCGCAACAGTCATTCTACCGATACCAAAATTTGTTGAGCGCAGTCTTGCTCAAGTGCAATCCGATACACCAGAGCAGCAAAAGCTGTTCGTGGTGGCGGAACAGGCTGCAGACAAGTTGATAGAAATGGTGTCGGACAAGAATTCTCCTCCTCCCAGATTGTCCGACCCGCAAGTCGCCTATCTGTTTTCTGTTGCGTTCAGCCCGCAGATTGCGGTCAGGGGAGGCTCAGATTTCAACAATATTATCGGGATTTCGAGACTTCAGGAAAAATCGGGCGAACTTGTACGTGCCTATCTTGTTTTGGGAGCTAATGCCTCTGGCGCCGCCAGCTCCAATTCCGAGACGGACAATCAGCAGGTTGGAAGAAACCTGCTCAGTTATCTCGATGAAATTGCCCTTGCCTATGATTTTTCCCTGCTTGCAGGATCAAGGATTGCTGAATTTGTGGCCGGGGATCCTGCCTTTGAACCATCCGAGGATGTACGCAGTGCAATTGCCCAAGGACAATTGAGGATACTCAATTCCGTTCTGGCTTGTTCAACTGATTCGGCAATCGAAAGCCCCTGGCGTGCCGAGAGGTTGGCAGTCATCAATGGCACCGCCCGGAATTTTGCAAAGCTGTTTGACAAGAAGACCGCCCAGTCGATTGCAGATAGCGTGCTGGCAAAGGCCTTCAGTGAAGATGATGAATCTATTTCAGATGGCCTGAAAAGATTCGCACTGCTTATATTGCAGAGACCCAGTCAATAAATCTCAATCTGGATCCGCCAAAAACGGATCAGAAAAACGCTCGTCATTCATCATCCCGTTGTCGGTCAAAGTGGCCAGAAAAGCCAACAAGGCCGCTTTGTCTTTTTCGCTGAAACTAAATTTGGTGGGCGATCCATCCGGCTGGCGCAATTCCGGTGAGAGGTTGGGATGGGGCAGGACATTTTCAGAATAATGATCTACTACCTCAGCAAGTGTTCCGAACCGACCATCATGCATATAGGGTGCCGTCACTGCGGTATTCTTGAGCGAAGCTGCGCGAAAAAGACCCATATCGACGTCTTTGCCGGTGATTTCTCCCAATCCATTGTCGTCACTTTCTTTCAATGGCTGGAGCCCATTGTTTCTCGGATGGAGCATGATAAAGGCATCGGTTTCATGACAGGAGGCACAACCGGCACCGCCCTGGTCCTGATCAGCAAAGAATAGATATTTGCCGCGATTTTCCTGATCGTTGAATTGGGAGAAGGGTTCGGTTGGAGGCAATCCCGGTGGAGAATCCATTTTTGCCTTGTCGTAACGGGAGGATGTGCTGACCATTGACCGGACAAATTGAGCCAGTGCGAGTGCAATCCTCTGGTCAGTGATATTTTCATCGCCAAAGGCTGCGTCAAACAAAGGCAAATACCATTTTCTTTGTTTAATCCGTAAAACGGCCTCTCCCGGTTCCAGTCCCATCTCGATCGGGTCTGTGAATGGGTCAATCACCTGTTCTTCGAGTGTTGCCGCCCGCTCATCGCGGAAATATCGACCCCTTGGATTGAACCTGGCATTTGCAAGCGGCATGGCCGCCCTGCGGGTGATCTTGCCCAGAAATCCGATTGAAAAGCGCGTCTGGTCATCAAACCCAAACACGGCGGTGTGACAGGAACCGCAGGATATCAAGCCGTTTTTTGATAGCTGCCGGTCGTAAAACAGGACCCGGCCCAGATGTGCGCCTGCGTCGGTGACGGGATTATCTGCCGGCGTATTGTCCAGTTCCGACAAAGCTTCAATATGGGGCGGTAATTCCCGTCCTGCATAGTTAAAAGGTGGGACAGGTGTGGCTGATTGTTCCAGTCTCTTCGGCGCTTCCTGGGCAGCAACCGAAGAAATTCCCACGGAAGTAGCAGCACAGAATGCTGTGAGCACAAATACGCAACGGGCCAGTCTCATATTCATGCAATATAGGAGAAACGACCGGGATTTGAACTGCGAAAAACGATAGAATTTATTTTGGGTCAGGACCCTAGCCTGTCTTGGCCTGACGGGCCGTATCCTGAAGGGCCCGTATCCTGTCGGCAAGCGTCTTTTGTGCAGGAACTGCCTCTTCACGCTCCTGCTTGGTCAGCTTCGATACCCGCGTTCGTTTTTCAGGCTCGGTGTCCAGAATGTCGTTGATGGCAGACTGATTGCCCTCAAGCGCGGCGGTCATGGCAGTGACCTGTGCTGCCAAATCATTGATCCGCTCCCGCAGAATGGCATTTTCCTGTCTCTCGGTTTCCCAATCGGAGTCATTCTTGCGCTCCTGATTGGATAATTCGTCACGAAGGCTGTCACGCTCTTCGGAAATGGCAGCTAGTTTTGTTTCAAGCCGCTCCTTGTCCTTGTTCAACGATTCCATTGCCTTTTCCACATTGTCATTGGATGCATCATTCAACAGCGCTTCCATTTGCAGCGCCGATTGGGCGAGTTTTGCCTCCAACTCAACGATTTGCGCCTTTTCCTTGATCAATTCACCATTCAGTTCGGCCAGAGACTTCTGATCGTTGTCCATGACTTCACGCGACCGGGAGAGATCACGTTCGCGGCTGTCCAGTGCCTGTTCATTTTCGGAAAGTCGCTTACGTGTTTTCTCCAACTCGGTTTCAAGC
>JBPCWJ010000312.1:0-4024 GCA_051009635.1 Rhizobiaceae bacterium | reverse complement strand
CTGCTGATCAATCATCCGCTTGATTGTCCCATTTGTGATCAGGGCGGCGAATGTGATCTGCAGGATCAGGCCATGGCCTATGGCATTGATCAAAATCGTTTTCACGAAAACAAGCGCGCGGTCGAAGACAAATATATTGGACCGCTTGTTCGTACCAAGATGACGCGCTGCATTCACTGCACACGTTGTGTTCGTTTCACGACGGAAGTTGCCGGAATATCCGAACTCGGCCTGGTCGGGCGCGGAGAGGATGCCGAAATTACCACCTATCTTGAACGGGCAATGACTTCCGAGCTTCAGGGCAATGTGATTGACCTATGTCCGGTTGGTGCGCTGACTTCGCGGCCTTATCAGGATACCGCACGGCCATGGGAGCTGACCAAGACCGAATCTATCGATGTCATGGATGCGCTTGGTTCCAGCATTCGCATCGATTCGCGCGGCAAGGGAATTATGCGGATCATGCCGCGTCTCAATGAGGCGGTGAATGAGGAATGGATTTCCGACAAGACGCGTTTTGTTTGTGATGGATTGTCAGCGCAACGCCTGGACCAGCCCTATGTTCGAAAGTCCGGTCGCCTAAAACCTGCAAGCTGGGACGAGGCCTTTGCAGCGATAGCGCGGCAATTCAAGAAGGCTGGCCCTGCCAAAACCGGGGCAATTGCCGGTGATCTTTGTTCCGTGGAAGATATGTTTGCCCTCAAGAAGCTGATGCTTTCGCTCGGTTCGAACAATTACGATTGCCGTGAACCGGGCAGTGTTCTTGATCCTGCAAAAGGACGGGCAAGCTATCTTTTCAATGCGACAATCGATGGCGTTGAAGATTCCGATGCGCTGCTGATTATTGGGTCCAATCCGAGGCGCGAGGCTCCGGTCCTTAATTCCAGGATCAGGAAACGGTTCCGCTTGCCGGGTGACTATCCAATTGGAGTGATTGGGGAGGCTGCTGATCTTCGCTATGAATACACCCATCTGGGTGATGGTCCGGACGGGCTTTCTGATCTTGTTTCGGGCAAGAATCGATTTGCAGCCAAGCTGAAAAGGGCAAAACGCCCGCTTATCATTATAGGCCAGGGCGCACTAAATCGTTCGGATAGTGCAACGATCTACGGGCTAGCCGCACAAATGGCGGTCAATTGCGGCGCTGTGAAAGACGATTGGAACGGATTTAGCGTATTGCATACTGCGGCGGCGCGGGCAGGCGGTCTGGATATTGGTTTTGTACCCGGAAAAGGTGGTGCGAATACCGCTGCGATTGCCAAAAAGATGGATCTTGTATTCATGCTCGGTGTTGATGAAATCGACACAGGCAACATTGGTGGTTTCAAAGTCTATGTTGGTACCCATGGTGACGCCGGCGCGCACAGTGCCGACGTGATTCTTCCCGGATCCACCTATTGTGAGAAACCAGGTATTTATGTGAACACCGAGGGCAGGGTGCAAGTGGGTAACCGGGCGGTCTTTGCACCCGGACAGGCAAAAGAGGAATGGGCGATATTCCGGGCGCTATCGTCAGTGCTTGGCGATCCACTTCCATTCGACAGCCTTGCCCAGTTGCGCGAACAATTATTACGGGAACATCCGCATTTCCAATTCAATGATGAAGTTGTTTCTGTTGATGGAAGCGCGATCGCTTCTCTTGCAGGAACGAGCGGTAAGTTGAACAAGGCAGCGCTCCGATCGCCTATTGATGATTTCTATCTGACCAATCCAATCGCACGGGCATCCAAAGTTATGGCCGAATGCTCACAGCGTTTCAGCAATGCCATTCCACAGGCGGCGGAGTAGGCGAGTGCAAGGTCAGAAAAACATAGATTCTGTTGATGAAATCATGGTGAAAACCGGAAATCGGATGAGGAATTTGCCAGCCTGTTTGGCTGGGTCATGCAATAAACGTATCTTTGACGACACTAATGCTGGAATAACCTCTATTTCCTTGAAGTCCGGCGTTGAATTTGCGGCGGCAGTGGTTAAAAGGGTTGCAAATCGCAGGAGGGTCTTCGATCTCCGTGATTATTGGGCGACGATCTTCTCTGACGCGAATACAGCCCTGATGAATGAAACAATAATTGGAGCGAAATCGTTCCGCAGGAAGGCAGCATGAGCGTTTTTCTGAACGATTATGTCATACCGGGCGCAATCATGGTTGCGCAGAGCCTGTTATTGCTCGTCGCGCTGTTATTGTTCATCGCCTATGTGCTTTATGCGGACCGCAAGATTTGGGCGGCAGTCCAGCTTCGCCGGGGACCGAATGTTGTAGGTCCTTGGGGGTTGCTGCAATCCTTTGCAGACCTGTTGAAGTTTGTATTCAAGGAGCCGGTCATACCGGCTTCGTCCTCGAAAACTGTTTTCCTGCTTGCGCCTCTGGTTTCGGTTGTCCTGGCATTGGCCACCTGGGCTGTAATTCCGTTCAATGAAAACTGGGTAATTGCCGACATCAATATCGGTATTCTCTATATCTTCGCGATTTCCTCGCTTGAAGTGTACGGGATTATCATGGGCGGTTGGGCTTCGAACTCTAAATACGCGTTTTTGGGCGCTCTGCGTTCGGCGGCCCAGATGGTTTCCTATGAGGTTTCCATCGGCTTTGTGATCATCACGGTTTTGTTGTGTGTCGGCTCCCTGAACCTGACCGATATCGTATTGAGCCAACAGACCGGTGTTGGAACAATGCTCGGCATGTCATCGAGTTTCCTTGACTGGCACTGGCTGGCACTGTTTCCGATGTTCATTGTGTTTTTCATCTCGGCTTTGGCTGAAACCAATCGACCTCCATTTGACCTGCCGGAAGCTGAATCGGAGCTGGTTGCAGGCTTCATGGTGGAATATGGCTCAACCCCATACATGATGTTCATGCTGGGTGAATATGCTGCCATTTGTCTGATGTGTGCCCTTACCACCATCCTGTTCCTGGGTGGTTGGTTGCCGCCATTTGATTTCGCGCCATTCACCTGGGTGCCAGGTGTTGTCTGGTTTGTCCTGAAACTCTGCATGGTCTTCTTCATGTTTGCGATGGTGAAGGCTTTTGTACCCCGTTACCGCTATGACCAATTGATGCGTTTGGGCTGGAAAGTGTTCCTGCCGCTGTCGCTGTTCATGGTCTTTGCTGTTGCGACGGTATTGCAGATTACCGGCTGGTCGGCCTGAGGATTGGAGAGCAAATGAGCACAATCTCGCAAGCTGCCAAATCGCTATTGCTGAAAGAGTTCGCCAGCGCGTTCTTCCTTTCCATGCGGTATTTCTTCAAGCCGAAGGCAACACTCAACTATCCTTTCGAAAAGGGGCCGGTGTCGCCTCGTTTTCGTGGTGAACATGCCCTGCGGCGCTATCCGAATGGCGAGGAGCGCTGCATCGCCTGCAAACTGTGCGAAGCGATCTGCCCGGCACAAGCGATCACGATTGAAGCAGGGCCTCGGCGCAATGACGGGACCAGAAGGACCGTCCGGTACGATATTGATATGGTAAAATGCATCTATTGCGGATTTTGCCAGGAAGCTTGCCCGGTCGATGCAATTGTCGAAGGGCCAAATTTTGAGTTTGCCACCGAGACACGGGAAGAACTCTATTATGACAAGGACAAATTGCTGGAAAACGGCGAACGCTGGGAGCGGGAAATCGCTCGAAATCTGGCAATGGATTCTCCCTGGCGCTGACATGGCGCAGGCGGGTATGGGAATAAACGGGACTGATTGAAACAATGGGCGCAACAACAAGCTATTTGCCGGCGATGTTTTTCTACCTGTTTGCCACGGTGACGGTAGCATCTGCCTTCATGGTAATTGCTGCTCGCAATCCCGTACACTCGGTATTGTTCCTGATATTGGCATTCGTCAATTCAGCCGGACTATTCATGCTGGCTGGTGCCGAATTCCTGGCGCTGCTGCTAATCGTTGTCTATGTCGGCGCGGTCGCGGTGCTTTTCCTGTTCGTCGTGATGATGCTCGATGTCGATTTCGTCGAATTGCGGGAAGGTTTCCTGCAATCTCTTCCAATCGTCCCGCTCGGGGCGTTCATCACGCTGGCG
>JBPCWJ010000311.1:0-3816 GCA_051009635.1 Rhizobiaceae bacterium | reverse complement strand
CTTCAACCCGACTCAGGCAGATCTGTTCTGTCATTTATGCATTTCTCCACGTGATCGCGACCGGACCAGACGATGTATAAAAAAACGGCATATTGCCCGTAAATGAAGAGACAATACGCCGAGTTTTTCTGCTCAAGTCAATTATCAGGCCGAGCGGTATAGCTTGGTCATGACAAATTCCTTGTGGCCAAGCGCTTCAGCGGCGGTCAAACGGCCATTTGCGGTTCTGCCGATCATTTCGATCAGTGCATCACCAGCCTGATCGATGGTCATTTCCCTTGTGAGAACACCGGTAACATCCACATCGATATGTTCGCTCATGGTTCGAAGGGTTCTTGGATTGCCGCTGATCTTGATCACGGGAACAATCGGATTGCCGACAACATTGCCCTGTCCCGTTGGAAAGGTATGAACAACATATCCTGCCGCTGCCATCAGGGTCACGCATTCTGCTGCTGCAGAGGATGTATCCATGAAATAAAGGCCGCGGCCTTTCTGCGGCGCTTCGGCCGGTCCAAGCGCATCAGTGTAGGTCGACGTACGCCCGATCTTTTCCAGATTGCCCAGCGCCTTTTCCTCGATTGTCGACAGACCGCCGAGGATGTTGCCCTTGGTCGGCTGGCTATCGGAAAGATCGTCAGTCTGGTGGGCGAAGATCACATCGTCCTGATAGGCCTGGAAAATCTTCATGAATTTTGATGCAGCTTCCGGATTTGCCGCCCGCTTTTCGCAGATATGTTCTGCGCCGGTGATCTCGGAGGTTTCACCAAAGCAACCGTATAGACCGTGCGGCACCAGCTTGTCATACATATTACCAACGGTAGGGCAGGAAGAAAGACCGGTTGTTGTGTCGGATTCTCCGCATTTTGTGGAAACCCAAAGGTCGGTCAATGGACATTCAACACGCTGCAATTCGCTGGCCCAATGGACAAATTCCTTGGCCTTGCGACTGGCAGCGGCAACTGTTGCAATATCGCCATTTTGTTCGATTGAAAATTCTGCGACGGGCTTGCCGGTCTCACGAATACCGTCAGCAATAACCCTGGTCCATTCAGGCTCGATACCGATCACGATACATGCGGCAACATTTGGATTTGCGCCCGTTCCAATCATTGTGCGGAAATGCAATTCGAGATCTTCACCGAATTGCAGCCGCCCATAGGCATGCGGCAGCGCCAAAGTACCCTTGATATTGTTGGCGACAGCCTCACAGGCTGCGTTGGAAATGTCATCGACAGGCAGAATTACGACGTGGTTGCGAACGCCAACACGGCCGTTTTCACGGACATAGCCGTGTATTGTACTGTTTCCATTCATCAAACCGGCTCCGTCTACCAACGCTTTGTTTTCAGATTGTGAGTGTGGACATGCTCGCCCTTCTTGATCGGGGCAATGACCTTACCGATGTCCTCGCCATATTTGATTGCAGCATCACCTTCCGCAAGATCAACGAGCGCCACCTTGTGACCGATCGGGATGTCTGCATCCGACTTCAGATTGAAGTCGCTATTGTCTTCGGTGACGACACAGAGCATGTCAGTGCCGGCGGACAAGCCTTCGACCACGACAACACCTACATTGTCTATCTTGTCATGAACCAATAATTGGGGTTGGGCCATCTGGTCCTCCTTTTTGTGAGTTTATCGCTTAATACATATATATGAAGTCTTGTACAAGACTTAAAACGAATATAGGTTGCGATTATAAAAACCGAAGGGTCAATGGAATTGCAGGAAACCAAAACTTCTGACATGCCCCTATACCGGCATGTCTATCAGGTCGTGCTGGATCGCATCATCACCGGAGAACTAGGTCCTGGTGCCATGCTGCCGAGCGAAACCGATCTGGGCACAGAACTTGGCGTCAGTCAGGGAACTGCACGAAAGGCGCTCAGCGAACTTGTTCAGGCAGGTATTCTTGACCGTCAACAGGGACGCGGGACCTTTGTAGCAACCACGACGCCCGAAAACGCCCTGTTTCATTTTTTCAGGCTGCGCAATCCGAACGGCAGCATGGCCATTCCATCGCTTGTCAGCGAGCAATTTTCAAAGAGACGGATAAGGGCAAAGGAGCGCCATCTGTTTCCGGCTGGCGAAGACCAAGTATACGAGATTTCGCGATTGCGGTGCATCGAAAAGGTTTTGGCTGCCTACGAAATAATCTACCTGCCAGCCAATCTGTTTCCTGGCCTGGCGGAACGCGCGCCAATGCCAAACGCGCTTTATCCATTCTACCATCAAGTATATGGCATTCCGATCGCCCGGGCAGATGAATCACTTACCGCCGGTATTGCGGTCAGGGAAGATGCGGAAAGATTGAAAATAGCATTGGGCACACCACTGCTTGTGGTGGAGCGCAAGGCATATGACCTTTCAAACCGGCTGATTGAACTACGCTACAGTAAGTATCTTACCGGCAAGTTCCACTATGAAATCACCTTGAAGTAAAGTTCCGGACTTCGGTCAGTCAGAATTCAAGGGCCGGATATAGAGTTCATAGGTTCCGCGGAGTTGCCAGCGGGGCTTTCCAGCGGCTTCAGTTCCAGCATGTCGAAGAAGATAATCCCGCTTGGGAGTCGCCATTGGGCTTAGTTCCTTGACATAGGCGAAAGCAGTTCCGGTTTGCGCTGGTAGAAATGCGCAGAAGGCCGCAAACAACAATACATAGAATGATGTATATGCCAGAAACTTGTCCAAGGTACTTTCCTGCTTTGGGTCCATCCCATCGACAATGACAAATTCAGGCTTGATTTTCGGCTTGCGAACCCAAACACCCTGCTGCACCGGGAATCCTAGTCTTCCCATGGTATATCTCCATCTTGATACCCGTCCCAGCGCCTGCAATCTGGCAGATTGGTGTTAAGTTGAGATACTTAAAAAAGATTGGATTTTAGTTTCATTTTACCAATGAAGAAGCATCGTCCAGCAGGGATTTGCCATAGGTCTCGCGCAATACATTCTTGCGAACCTTGCCAGTCGCATTTCTGGGAATTTCGTCAATGATCCGAAATGCATCCGGCACCCACCATTTAGCAACCTTGTCTTCATAAAGCTTGATCATATCGGAGTGGGTGAAACTTGCTCCCGGTTTCTGGACCAACAACAGCAATGGTCTTTCATCCCATTTGGGATGTTGGGCGGCGATAACCGCAGCATCGGCAATTGCGGGATGCCCAAGCGCCAGATTTTCCAGTTCCACCGTTGAAATCCATTCACCCCCGGATTTGATGATATCCTTTGAGCGGTCCCGAATGGTCATGAAACCGTCATGGTCGACGGTGGCAACATCGCCGGTCGGGAACCAGTTACCGCGTTTTGGATCATCGCCTTCGGCACTGTAATATTTGTCCAGCACCCAGAATCCACGGCAATATAGATTGCCTTGCGCCTCGCCATCTTCAGGAAGCCTGTTGTCATCGTCGTCAAATACGCCCAGTTCTATGCCAAATGGCGGCCTGCCCTGACTGCACCGCAAATTCTCCTGAGCATCTGCGGGCAGATCGTCATGCTTGTTCTTGAGATTATTGACTGTTCCCAGAGGCGACAATTCGGTCATGCCCCAGGCATGAAGAACCTCGACATCATAGGTTTCGCGGAATTTCTCGATCGTTGATGGCGGGCAGGCTGAACCGCCAACGACCGTGCGCTGCAAATGAGGAATTTTCTTCCCTGATTGCTCCAGATAAGCGATCAATCCCGCCCAGATTGTCGGTACGCCCGCCGAAACCGTGACCTTTTCCTGATTGAACAATGAAATCAGGCTCTCTCCGTCCAGATTGGGGCCCGGCATCACCAATTTTGTTCCCATCATCGGAGC
>JBPCWJ010000310.1:0-3843 GCA_051009635.1 Rhizobiaceae bacterium | reverse complement strand
CCGGAAACCTGATCTTGCTGGCGTCAGGCGCATGGAAGCTGTGAGTTTCCGGTCATTTCCGTCAACAGTAATCCACTATGATGGAACCTGGGCAATAAGGTTGACTGCCGGCCATCCGGCAAAACGGTTGAATTCTGTCAATCCTCTGGACCCAAGGGACAATACCAATCTGGAAAAACGGCTGGAGCTGGCAAAGAGGCGGTTTGAGGGCTATGGCCGCGAACTGGTATTCAGGCAGACGCCGCTGGCGCCGAAACAATTGGATACACTTTTTGATTCCCTTGGGTGGGAAAGCTTTGATCAGAGCCTTGTCATGGCAGCGTCAATTGGTGAAATGGATCTTGCTGGTGCCGTTGACCGGCTTCCTCTGGCCGATACCGGGCGTTGGGTGGACTGTTTTCTCAAACTGTCGGGTGAACCCGCTGAACAGAAACCAGGCATGGTGGAGGTGATTTCCGTAACCAGGCCGAAAGTGGGACTTTTCATCGAAGAAACTCAAAGCGGAGAAATATTGGGATCAGTCAGATGTGTGGTGGACGGAGATTTGGCAGGTCTTTTTGAAATTGAAGCAAATCGCAATTTCAGAAGGAAAGGGCATGCCACCAGATTGGTCCTGAGTGCCTTGAAATGGGCGGTTTCCCAAGGGGCAAGAATTTCCTGGCTTCAAGTGGTTGCAGAAAACAATGCGGCGATTGGCCTGTATGGCAAATTGGGATTTCAACAAATTTATACCTACTCCTATAGAAGGCAGGCGCGGTGAAGATATTGCTGGTAAGCGCCTGCGCGCTGGTGGATGCGGATAACCGCGTGCTGATTGCCCAACGTCCGGAAGGTAAGAGTCTGGGCGGAATGTGGGAGTTTCCCGGCGGAAAGGTGGAAGCAGGAGAGACACCGGAAGCGTGTCTGATACGTGAACTAAAAGAAGAGTTGAACATCACGACCTGGGAAAGCTGTCTGGCTCCGCTAACCTTTGCCAGTCATAGCTATGAGGATTTTCACCTGTTGATGCCGTTATTTGTCTGCCGCAAATGGGAGGGAATGGCCCAGGCAACGGAACATGCGGCAATCAAGTGGGTGCGGCCCGGCAATCTCAGGGATTACGATATGCCGCCCGCGGACGCGCCGCTGATACCAGCGTTAATCGATCTTTTATGAATTTGCTTCAATTTTAACGTTCTTAGTTCGTGGCGGGGTGCCATGTTCCGGCTTTTGCCGCCAAACAGGAGAACGGTTATGATATTCAACGTTGAAGATCGTGTAGCTGACGCAGGATTGCCTAGCCAGGCGGGAGCAGGTAACAGCGCGATCAAGACTGCAATCGTATTTGCAGCGATTGGCATGGGATTGGCTGTGCTGGTGGCTCCCACCTTGCACAATACGGTTTCCAACTATGCAGCTTATAATGCAGGCGGTATTGATCGCATCCAGACTGGCTCGGTCCATCGTGGTGATCGCTATACCATCAGGAAAAGTGTGCTTTCAGCGAAAACACAAAAAATATGTGAAAGCCGATTTGCTTCTGCCTGCTTAGAAAAGAAGTAACTCTATCACCGGTTCATAATACAGAAACCATTTCGGTTAACCGGCATTAAATTCCATTGCGGTAATTTTGCTGCATTAACGCCGATACCGACAATGGAGAGTATCTTGATTGTGAAATTTTTGCAGGATCAGTCTGGTTCGACCGCGATCGAATACGGTCTGATAGCGACATTGATTGTGTCGGTCATTATCGGCGGAATTTCGGCAGTCGGTAACTCCTCTGTACTTACAATGGAAAATATATCTGACCAATTTTGATTGATTTATGTTTTTAAGGCGTTTGCCAATCTTTCTCCTGCAGATCCGGGTTTTAGTGGTTTTTGCTGGCTCTCATGAGGCTTCCAGGCTGTCATGTAAATTAAATTCACTGTAGCCCTGATTTTTCCGTCTTCGTCACTAAATTTCGAGCGATATTCGCCTTCAAGTCTGTCCAGAAAGTCTCGGGGCAGGGCGGGACGTTTTCCTGCAAGCGAGCAGGTCGCTGCCATTGAGCGCAATTCCAGTACCAGTGACTGAACATCGCGATAGCGAAGTACATATTCTTCTGAATCGACTACCGGCAGCGCCAGACCGACCCGCTGCAGCAGACTTCCCACCTGTTTGATTTCTGCGAATGGATCAACGCGCATGGTTGCGCCACCTGAAATTTGGGATTCTGTGGCCAGAATGGATTGGTGTAGTTCCTGAAGTGTTCCATGACCTGGAATAACAGCCATGAACAATCCGTCAGGCACCAGCAGGTTGGAGATTTGCATTAATGTGCCGGGAAGATCATTGCACCAATGGAGCCCAAATATGGAAACTGCCAGATCGAAAGATTCGGCTGGTTGGGAAAGTACGTCACGATCGTGACGGCGGTTTTCATCACTCAATTGTTTGACTGTAATTTCCGGCCTGTCGGTTTTCAACAATCTGGTGAGATCGTCCGTCGGGCTGAAAAGGTCAATTGCATTTTCGAAATTCCGGTTTGTAACGGCGAGTCGACCGGCAATTTCTTTCGCGGCCAATTCTGAAAGAAAACCTGCGTCAGGTGCTGAAACTCGGTGCGCACGTTCGATGCGGAGACGCAATCTGGAATAATCAAACAAATTTTGTTGCGACTGGTTCATACAAATCATTCTGGCTAAAGATTTGGAAAGATACCGGTCGAATACCCTGCTGTAAATCAGTTGGTATTGCGCGATCCAATACTCTAATCTGGGCACGGGGGTAATGATGAGGTTTCTACAGAAAATTCGTTCAAATGCGCTGTTGGACAGCTTGATATCGGTTCCAAGGGATATTGTCGTCCCTCCTAGCTGTCTGATTTGTAGCGTTCAAACCAGTGAGCAAGGTACTTTGTGTCCCAAATGCTGGGGCGCGATGCATTTCATTGAACAACCTTACTGTCAGATTCTTGGACGGCCATTTGGACATGATCACGGCGAGGGTACTGTCAGCCCGGAGGCAATTTCCGATCCGCCTCCCTTCGACCGGCTTCGCTCTGTGGCGGTTTACAATGATCTTGCGAGATCGCTGGTTTCCGGTCTGAAATTTGGCGACAGGCTGGAATTGGCGCCATGGATGGCCCGTTGGATGTCTGTTGCCGGGCGGGAATTGATATCAGAATGCGATTTGATTGTGCCGGTGCCCTTGTTTTGGCGTCGTTTGGTTGCGCGCAGATTCAATCAGTCTGCGGAACTTGCTAGAAGCATCTCGAAATTGACCGGTCTGAAATACGTTCCACTTGTTCTGGAGCGCCGAAAAAAGACCCGGCAGCAGGTTGGGTTGAGCGCATCGGAACGAGCCCGAAATGTTCAAGGGGCATTTTCGGTGCCTGTGCAGGCAAGACCTTTGGTTGAGGGTAGGCGTATTTTGCTGGTCGATGACGTCTATACGTCCGGCGCGACAGCGAAAGCCTGTGCGCGGGCCTTTAGAAGGGCGGGCGTTGCGGGAATTGACGTTCTGACCTTTGCAAGTGTCACGGGCGACTATATATGACAGAAAAGTTCGGTTTTCGAACGTCAATTTTGATCAGACAGTAAATCAAGAGATCAGGGGTATCATGGCAGAAGTTGTAATTTATAGCCGCAAACTTTGTGGTTACTGCAGTGCAGCCAAGAGTCTCCTGTCATCAAAGGGCGTGGAGTTTACTGAGCATGATGGGACATTCAGCCCGGAAATCCGTGCAGAGATGGTTGAAAGATCAAACGGGAAAAAGACATTTCCGCAAATATTCATAAACGATATTTCTGTAGGCGGGTTTGATGAGCTGAATGTGCTGGAACAATCTGGGCAGCTGGACAAGCTGTTGTTCGAAGA
>JBPCWJ010000309.1:0-3047 GCA_051009635.1 Rhizobiaceae bacterium | reverse complement strand
GAGGTTTAGTCGGGAAATTAATGATAGCAAAGGTGGCGTCGAAGAGATTTCCTTTACACTGGCATTTGCCGGTGATCTACGTTCGCCAGACTTGTTCTATTTTGTTTGCCAGAAAGAGAATGTTCCCGATATCGACTACAATAAACTTCAGCGGCACAAGAATGGCGTTAAATCAATTCGTGAAATTGTTCTGAGTGAATCCAACCCATCCGATTTTCAATATCTGCTCCAGGAAGTCACTGGTCAGCGGGATCAGAATGCCCATTCCTTTGGCATTGAATTGAAAAGCGAAAATGTGAACATCGCGGTTCACAGCCCAGTCGGCATGAAAGCCTGGTTTGGCGCAGAAATGGAGCAGAAAGAGCGTGGATTGATTGGCCGTGCAATTGTTCTCGGCGTCCGAAACCTCGAAAAAACCCGGGAATACTTTGAGAATAACCACATCAATTTTCATGAAATTGGAAATCGGTTAGTCGTCGATCCCGCACCGGGGCAAGGCGTAATTCTGGCATTCGAGGCGAATAAATGACTCAACCTAATTCAACAGTAAATGCTGGAGCGGTCAGCTTTGGCAACACGTTGCCGCTGACGCTAATTGCCGGCCCCTGCCAGCTTGAAACGCGGCAACATGCTTTTGACATGGCCGGGGCGCTCAAGGAAATCACCAGTGAACTTGGATTGGGTTTTGTCTACAAGACCAGCTATGACAAGGCCAATCGAACCAGCCTTTCCGGGAAAAGGGGCGCAGGTCTGGAGGCAGCAATGCCGATTTTTGATGACCTGCGCCGGGAATTGAATTTTCCCGTTCTCACCGATGTCCATACTGCTGAACAATGCGCGGAAGTCGCACCTCATGCCGACATTCTTCAAATACCAGCATTTTTGTGCAGACAGACCGATCTTCTGATTGCTGCCGCAAAGACCGGCGCTGTTATCAATGTTAAAAAGGGACAGTTCCTGGCACCCTGGGACATGAACAATGTCGTCACGAAAGTTACTGAATCCGGCAACCAAAATGTATTGCTGACGGAACGCGGAGCATCCTTTGGCTATAACACTCTGGTCTCCGACATGCGTTCACTTCCTATCATGGCGAAAACAGGCGCGCCGGTGATTTTCGATGCGACACATTCTGTTCAAAGCCCGGGAGGGCAGGGCGCCTCAACCGGCGGCGATCGAACCATGGTTTCTTACTTGTCGCGCGCTGCGGTTGCTACCGGTATTGCAGGCGTCTTCATAGAAACCCATCAGGACCCTGATAACGCGCCATCGGACGGCCCAAACATGGTGCCATTGGATGAAATGAAAGCATTGCTGGAACAGCTAATGGCAATCGACAAGGTTGTGAAAGGCTAGCCAAACAATCAGGGCCACGACCGAAATATATTCAGAATCCATGATTGAACGCGTCGGGGATTGTTGCTTCTCCTGCGACTCAGAGCTAGAACCACCAAAAAATTCATCCATTCGAAATTTAGGAAATTCTTGATGACTGCCATTATCGACGTAACCGCACGCGAAATTCTGGACTCACGCGGCAATCCGACTGTTGAAGTCGACGTTGTCCTGGAGGATGGCTCCGTTGGCCGTGCAGCAGTACCTTCCGGTGCTTCAACCGGTGCGCATGAAGCTGTGGAATTGCGTGATGGCGGCGGCCGCTACCTGGGTAAAGGTGTTCAAAAAGCGGTGGCGGCGGTGAATGGAGAAATCCTGGAAACCATTGGCGGCATGGAGGCAGAGAACCAGCTTGCCATCGACCAGGCCATGATTGACCTTGACGGCACTCCCAACAAGGCGCGATTGGGTGCCAATGCCATCCTTGGGGCTTCGCTGGCGGTTGCAAAGGCTGCCGCTGATGCTTCAGCCCTGCCATTATACCGCTATGTAGGCGGGGCGGGTGCACATGTTCTTCCAGTGCCGATGATGAATATCATCAATGGTGGCGCACACGCTGACAACTCGATCGATTTTCAAGAATTCATGATTATGCCGGTCGGTGCTTCTTCCCTCTCTGAAGCGATTCGCATGGGTGCAGAGACATTCCACACACTCAAAAAGAACCTTTCCAATGCGGGCGAAAATACCAGCGTTGGCGATGAAGGTGGCTTCGCACCCAATCTCAAAAGCGCAATCGCTGCGCTCGATTTCATTATGACGTCGATCGAGAATGCCGGTTTCAAGCCCGGCAGCGACATGGCCATTGCGCTGGATTGCGCGGCGACAGAATTCTACCATGACGGCAAATATGTCTATGAGGGCGAAGGAAAGACGCGAGGTGGCCAGGAACAGGCTGAATACCTTGCTTCGCTGGTTGATCAATATCCAATTATCTCCATCGAAGATGGCATGTCGGAAGACGACTGGGAGGGTTGGAAGGTGCTGACCAGCCTGGCCGGCGACAAATGCCAATTGGTGGGAGATGATTTATTCGTCACGAACTCCCAGCGCCTAAGAGACGGAATTGCCATGGGTGTTGGTAATTCAATACTCATCAAGGTCAACCAGATCGGCACACTTTCCGAAACGCTGGATGCTGTGGAGACTGCTCACAGGGCTGGGTATACATCTGTAATGTCCCACCGTTCAGGTGAAACAGAAGACGCGACAATTGCCGATTTGGCAGTTGCTACCAATTGCGGGCAGATCAAGACTGGATCTCTTGCAAGATCCGACAGACTTGCAAAATACAATCAGTTGATCCGGATAGAAGAACAACTCGGGCCGGTCGCGAAATATGCCGGAGCAAGTATATTGAAGACCAGCTAACACTTGACGCGGTGGCTTGAACGAAGACAAGGTACGCGAGGCATTCCGAAATATTGACAGCAAAATAGCGTTTTGTTTCAACGCATAAACCCCGCGTTAAGCAAACTTGTTCATCATGCTCCGACTAGTATTCGAGTAGGGGTCTTGTAAATTGTCCACCCGACAAAAACGGAACAGCAAACTATCCAGCTATGCCGTTCCAGCGTTTTGTGCGCTTTTGCTTTCCTATTTTATTTATCATGCAATTAATGGCCGTTACGGCACGGATTCGCTTGCAAAAC
>JBPCWJ010000308.1:0-2553 GCA_051009635.1 Rhizobiaceae bacterium | reverse complement strand
GTATTTTTCCTGGGTAACACCTTTGGCCAGAAGTTCGAAACGGAAGGTGATTTGTGCCACCGCATCCGATTCCCAGCCGTCGTAGGCGGGAACACCGGTGTTATAATATTGTTCATTGGAAAGCAGGGCGCCGTTGTGGCATTGCGCGCATCCGGCCTTACCCGTAAACAGATCCAATCCGCGTTTTTCCTCGGCATTGATGGCCTTATCATCACCGCGCATATATTTATCAAACGGCGTGTCTGTTTGCACCAGTGTGCGCTGATAAGCGGCCATGGCCCGATACGCGTTGCGAATCCGGGGCCATCGGTCACCGAACACGTCTCTGAATCTCTTGCGGTATTCGGGAACAAAGGCGAGCCTTGATTCCATCATGTCGTCTTCACCATTGCCGGCCACAGCACCGCGTGCCGCAGACCGGGCCTGACCTTCAAGGGACTTCGACGATCCTGCCCAGAAAAGTTTACTGTAATAGGCTGCGTTCACAACGGTTTGACTGTTGCGCCAGTGCGTCGTTCCCGGATAACCCAAGGAAATCTTTTCGGGAAAATCCCAACCTGCATCGGGTGCATGACAAGCCGAACAAGGCATGTTGCCATTGCCCGACACGCGCGGATCGAAAAACGGCATTTTACCCAATTCGACTTTCGCCGGTGTCCCTTTATGATCCGCCGGTTCAGGCGGGTGCCCCAGAGCGGCCAGATTTGCCGGCCGTTTTGAGGATTGGGACCAAGTTTCGGATGTAAGACTTGATGAAAGGAGAAGCGCACCAGCGGCAAAAACCAGACAGATCCACAAATTTCTCATTTCCGTTCTCCCTAATTCTTCACATTGCGCCAGTTTTTGATGGCCGGATAATCACTTGGAATATCGTCTCTCCAGACATATTTGCCGCGATCAAAACTATCCCCGGACAAGGCTTTAAGAAATTCGACCAAATCCTTTTTCTCACTGGAAATCAGGTTAAGGGGTTTCAGTCGCGAGTCCTTCTTCGGGTCGTTGCCACCACCGCGATTATAAAACTCGACCACATCTTCGAGGGATTCAAACACGCCGTTGTGCATGTAGGGCGCGGTATAGGTTAATTCGCGCAAGGTTGGTGTCATAAACTGACCGCGCGTCTCTTCTGTATGAGTTCGGATGTAGGCTCCGGGATCCCGGCGAACATTCATATAGTTCTCAATCCCCATGAACTTGGCATAGGTGACAAATGTAATATGGCGGAGTGGCGTCGACCAGATCTCCGGATTATCCGGAACACCAGTATTGTGGGTTTTGTCATCGGTGAATCGAGATCCCGAATGGCAGCTCGTACAACCGGCCTTACCCTTGAACAATCCAAAACCGCGTCGAGCCGAGGCCGACATGGACTTCTTGTCGAAGGACGAGCCCGAGGAGGTAATTGTTTTGAGAAAATTTTGAATCGCCCGGCGTGCGCCCCCGTTCGACGGCTCACTCATTCCCGCCGCCTTGAACATCTTCACATACTCAGGATCCTGCTTGAGACGCTCCTGCATCAAGCGCATATCCATGTTCATCAGATATGTTTCGGTGATCATTTCCCGGGTAACATCATTGAGGTTTGTCCCCAGACGACCATCGTGCATCCATGCCGTCCGATGCCCGACATTAGCGAGAGTTGGAACATTGCGAAAATGCAGCGCGCCACTGTAGGCCTCTGAAAGGGCATTGCCGTCGGTAAAGCCCTTTTCCGGCTGATGACAGCTTGAACATGATAATGAGGTATCCCCTGACAAGCGGGAGTCATAGAATAGGCGTTTGCCCAGAGCTGCCAAATTCGGATCGACCTTAATTGGCTCCACAGGATCATAATTTTGTGCCACCGAGGGCAGCGAATTTATGAAGATAAACAGGGCCCCGATGATGGGAACAATGTTAAAACTGGTTTTGTATTTGGACTTGGAAAATCTACGCGGCGACTTTAATAGTGACAAGTGAACAATCACGAAAACCCTCCCAAAGTTGTTATTACCTCTTTGGATACCAAGTTTCATGATCTGAAAGTCTATTCGCTGATGACTATTGGAGACTAATCATTGATATGAATCAAGAACTAATTTTGTGTAGCTGTTATTTCCTAGTGCATTGTGATGCACAAATTCCGATTCCCCAAAGAGCGCATACAACGAAAGTTCAAGACGATGTATACTGTCGCTGCCATAATTTTTCGACGCAACTTTAACCTCGAATCCTTGCTGCAGCGGACATTCCGGGAACTGAAGCAGTCAGGACTGCAGCTCGGGGGGCTCATCCAGACTGGGAATGGACCGGCTTCCTGCGCCACCGAGGTGGATTTAGTTGATCTGCGCACCGATAAAACATTTGTTATATTGGAGGACCGGGGCCAGTGCGCGTCAGGTTGCCGCCTCAGGGAATCCGGATTGGCAGATGCGTCACAAGCTCTGGAAGAAGCCATCACCGACCAGGTTGATCTGCTAATCATAAACCGCTTCGGGCGGGCGGAAAGTCATGGCCGCGGCTTACTGGACTATTTTGCAAAAGCCATTGAGCACAAAGTCCCTATCCTGACAT
>JBPCWJ010000307.1:0-7917 GCA_051009635.1 Rhizobiaceae bacterium | reverse complement strand
GGTCAGTTGTGTCTGAAAATTACGTTCGGAGACATCATTGACCACGCAATAGCCCGCAACATATTTCAGCGCATCTGCCTCGCTGACATATTTCGCCTTGCGCCCGATCACCGCGCCCAGTTCGACTTCCCAATCGGAAGTCTTTGAACCTCGGGGTAAAACCACCGTGTCATTGGGGCCGACTATGGCTGAATTTGCCTTCATGAACAAAATCGGATGCTCGGGAATAGGCAGGTTCGATTCTGCTGCATGATCGGCATAATTAAGTCCGATACACATGAACTTGCCGACATCACCAACGCAGGGGCCTAAACGCGGCTTGCCCTTTACGAGAGGTAATTTGCTTGCATCAAGCTTGCGCAAGGCAGAAATTGAGGAAGCTGACAGAGCCGGTCCCGCAATATCATCAACATGTGCCGACAGATCCCGCAGCTTGCCGTCAGCATCAATCATGCCGGGTTTTTCAGAACCCGCTTTTCCGTATCTCACCAGTTTCATTAATTGCCAGACCTTCCTGAATTGTCTCTTGGGGTTTTCAATCTCAAATATTACCGTTCATCCGCTCCATCCGCCATCAATTACGCAGGCCTGGCCGGTTGTAAATGCACTTTCTGCCGAAGCCAGATATACGACAAGCGCTGCAATTTCCTCTGTAGTTCCCATCCTGCCCATAGGCTGGCGGGCAATAAAATCCTTCTTTGCCTGTTCATAATCACCTGATGCACGCATCCGGTCATGCATGGAAGGGCTGTCTATGGTGCCGGGGCAAATTGCATTGCAACGAACACCAGTGGTGATGTAGTCGCGAGCAACAGATTTCGTCAGCCCGATCACTGCAGCCTTGGTCGTCCCGTAGACAAAGCGGTTGGGCGCGCCAATGATACTGGAAGCAGCAGATGACATGTTGATGATCGATCCGTATCCGCGCTCAACCATGGCAGGCAGTGCCGCCTGTATTGTACGAAACATGGAGCGAAGATTGAGGTCGAAGGCAAAATCCCATTCTTCGTCTGTACATTCCAGAACCGTATTGGTGTGTACATAACCGGCGCAATTGGCAAGGATGTCAGGGTCAGCACGCTTGACACCATCCATGACGGCATCGCCATCACATACGTCCAGTAGAAAGGTTTCCATGTTTGGATGATCAAGGGCAGACAATTCCCCAAGTGTCTTCTCATTTATGTCGGTTGCAAAGACCCTGGCGCCCTCATCAGCCATGGCCAATGCGCTGGCACGTCCGATGCCCTGGCCGGCAGCGGTTACAAGCGCACGCTTGCCTTCCAATCTGGGATTCAAACCCATAAATGTCTCCTGACCAAAACCACGAATCGTAATGATGTGATTTACATTATTTTATAATCGCCTAAAATTCATTCTCAGAAATTCTTGCCGTTCTGCTGATATTTGCCACTGGAACGAATGTGTCAACGTTTGTAACTGCACCTGGCACTTCGGATACCGGAAGCAATTCGCTGGAACATTACCGTTTGCTGCAATAAATTGTTTAATCCAATCTGCACCAAGACGCGGATAACAGGGAGAAGACGTGGACAATTTCATAAGACTTGATTCTGCCGACAATGTCGTGACTGCAACACGCCCGCTGGAAGCGGGTGTTGATGTTGAAAATGTTGTCACCACGTCAATGGTGCCCCGTGGCCACAAATTAGCAGCAAACCGGATTGCGGCTGGCGAGCCGGTTCGAAAATATGCGCAGATTATCGGATATGCTGCCAGCGATATCGAGCCTGGTGAACATGTCCATACCCACAATATCGAGTTTCGTAATACGGATATGGATTACGAATTCTCGTCTGATCTACGACCTGTTGATGCTGTCAGGGAGGCGGACCGTGATACGTTCTTGGGATATCGACGCAAAAATGGCAGCGTCGGTACACGCAATTACATTGCGATCCTCACATCGGTTAACTGTTCAGCAACTGCTGCCAGAATGATAGCCGCTGCCTTTGGGCCTGAGGAACTTGCGCAATATCCCAATGTTGACGGTGTGGTGGCATTTGTTCATGGAACCGGCTGCGGCATGGCTGGTGACGGTGACGGGTTTGAAGCATTGCAAAGGGTGATGTGGGGCTATGCCCGCCATCCAAATCACGCCGGAGTACTGATGGTTGGTCTGGGTTGCGAAATGAACCAGATCGAATGGCTGCTGGAAGGTTTCGGCCTGAAGCCCGGCCCTCTGTTTCAGACGATGAACATTCAGGACGTTGCCGGTCTGCGCAAGACGATCGACCTGGGGATCGAGAAGGTCCGCGCAATGCTGCCAATTGCCAATGAGGCGAAACGCGAACCTTGCCCGGCCTCGGAACTGACTGTCGCGCTGCAATGTGGTGGTTCGGATGCCTGGTCCGGCATTACCGCCAATCCGGCGCTCGGTCATGCCTGCGATTTGCTTGTGGCGCAGGGTGGCACAGGGGTTCTTGCCGAAACGCCGGAAATCTACGGAGCAGAGCATCTCTTGACCCGCCGGGCGAAGGACCAGAAGACGGGCGAGAAACTGATAAAACTGATCCGCTGGTGGGAAGACTATACCGAACGCAACAAGGGTTCGATGGACAATAATCCTAGCCCCGGGAACAAGAAGGGCGGGTTGACCACCATATTGGAAAAATCATTGGGTGCCGCCGCCAAGGGAGGAACCACGCCGCTCAACGGTGTCTATAAATATGGCGAGCAGGTTACCGAGAAGGGCTTCACTTTTATGGATTCACCTGGCTACGACCCGGCATCGGTAACCGGCCAAATTGCTTCCGGCTGTAATCTGGTAGTCTTCACCACGGGCCGGGGCTCGGCATTCGGATCAAAACCGGCTCCCTGCATGAAGATTGCCACCAACAGCCAGATGTATGAGCGGATGACTGAGGATATGGACATCAATGCAGGCGCGATGCTGAGTGATGGCGTTTCGTTGGAAGAAAAAGGCCGCGAGATTTATCAGCTCTTGTTGCGCGTGGCATCGGGCGAGAAGTCCAAATCCGAAAGCCAGGGTTTGGGAGACTACGAATTCGTACCCTGGCAAATCGGCGCGACGATGTAATCAGGCAATTTAAACTCTCAAATCAAACTGTTCCGGATGACGACTTGACATAATACCTTTTGGTGTTATTTTAAATGATACCAAATGGTGTTATATGAGGAGTAAATTGAATGTGCTTGGTACCCGTTATTAAAGTGGACTTGCGGTTGGTGATGACCGGCCTGCCGGTAGAGCAATGATCCAGAGCATGGAACAAGGCACCTTTCGAGCACTTGCTGACCCGACAAGGCGTCAAATCCTGGTCCATCTTGCACAATCGGAAATGACCATCGGGGAAGTATGCGACCGGTTCGACATCACCCGCGGGGCGGTCAAGAAACACCTGGTCATCCTTGAAGAAGGCAATCTGATTTCGGTTCATCCCAAGGGGCGCGAGCGAGTAAACCGTCTTGAACCCATGGCGTTGAAGACCGCCGCCGACTGGCTCGAATATTTCAGCCATTTCTGGGATGCCAAGCTTGGTGATCTGAAGCGGGCAATAGAAACCAACGAAAATACATCCAAGGGAAAAGACAATGGCTGACGCAGTAATCAACAAATCCATCTTCATTGCCGCTTCGCGAGAGACGGTTTGGGCCTATCTGACTGAAAAGGAAAAACTTGCTGAATGGTTTCATCCTGCGCCGAACGATTTGTCGGAAGGCAATGACTACGCATTGGTCAAAATTCTGGATGATGGCGCTACCGACAATTTGTGCTGGGGAACAGTCTTGAAGATGGAGCCGCCTTCCAAGATGGTCTGGAGCTTCACGGTCAAGCCGCTGGGTGGTGCCATGACAAAAGTGACCTGGCATCTGGAGGAAGTAAATGGCGGCACCAAGCTGTCGCTGGAACATGAAGGTATTGGAGCGGCCGCCGGTGAAGGTGCCTGGGGATTACTGAGTGCGCTTGATGAAGGCTGGAACGAGCATCTTGCCAAACTTCGGGCCAGCGCCGCCTGAAAACATCAATACCAACATGGGAACCGTTGCCGCCAAAGCGGCAACGGTAATTTCGAGTTAAGCTTGAAGCTCGCCCAGTATTTCCTCGATAATCTGGAAACCACTGCCCCAGCCCTTGTCCATTCCGGACATCATGCCCGCAAAACAGGCGATCTCGGCTTCGCTTGCATCCATGGGCGTCTGGGTCAGCCTTACCCTTGTCTTTCCTCCGGTTTCCTCAAAGGTCACGATTGTCAGCAGAACCCTGGGCCAGTCCGGCATCATGGGGTTCGCGGCGATATTCCATTCCGCGTCGGTGGAGGAATGATGCCAGACAATTTTCTGTTCCGGCACAACTTCGACAAAGGCCATTTTACTGAGGTCGGATTTTTCTCCCCATTTCATCTCATTGAGCCAGACGCCGCCGGGCTTGAGGTCAAATTTGTGAATGACCGTTTCGACACCTGGACCATACCAGCGAGCGAGCAAATCCGGATTGGTCCAGGTCCGCCATACAAGCGCAAGCGGAGCATCAAAAACCCGGTCGATCACATATTCTGGCAATTCAGCCATTTTCATTATCCTTTTTGTCAGTGTTCTTCATTTCAACAAGCAAGCCATCAAGCTGTTCGAAACTGGTTTCCCAAAAGGCGCTGAATTCATTGAGCCAATCGACAGCTGCGGTCATGGTCTCTGCCTTCAGCCGCGCCGGACGTCGTTGCTCGTCGATATCCCTCTCGATCAGCCCTGCCTTTTCCAGAACCTTCAGGTGTTTTGAAACTGCAGGCTGGCTGATCCGGAAAGGTTCTGCAATCTCGTTAACCGAAGCCTCACCATTGGTGAGCCTGGCAAGAATTGCCCGCCTTGTTGGATCTGCCAGGGCAGCAAATACTGCATCAAGATCAACGCGGTTTTTATCATAACCATCTAGTTTCATAACCTATTAGTTATATATAATAGTTTCTACAGTCAAGGACAATGCGAAAACCTGCATGCGATGCTATGAACAGATGAAAGCACAATGGGACAGGATGGAGTTTTCCAATGGATATCCTAAAAGAAACAGGCCCGGAAGGACTGCAGGTCTCAGCCTTTGTGGCGCAGGAACTACTCGCCTCGCTCGCGAAATCCAGTGTTCAGGCAGAAAACTCTGACCTTGTGATTTCTGCGCGAGATGGGACCGGAAATATCATCGGCGGAATAACCGCCTCTACTTCCTATGGCTGGTTGCTGGTCAAGACATTATGGGTTCGCGAAGAGAATCGAGGCGGAGGCATTGGCCGCGGTCTGGTTATGGCTGCACATGATGCCGGAAGGAAAGCAGGTTGCCATGCTGCATGGCTGGATACTTCCAGTGCTGAGGCGAGAGATTTCTATACCGGGTTGGAATATGAAGTGTTCGGTGAATTGGCAAATGCGCCCGGCCAGTTTCCGGAGGTTCACAAAAGGTGGTTCATGAAGCGGGATTTGTGAGACCCCAAGTCTAGAAGGGAAATTCCCCGATTGGCCCGGTATCCAGACGTACGGCGAATTCGGGTCCGGCTCGCTCGAATATATCCATGACAAGGGGATCGTGACCGGGAATAACCAACCGCTTGTCGCTTGCAAGTTCAATCACCCTGTTAAAGCCGGTGAGCATGTCTTCAAGATCAACAACGATCGGAAAGGGCTTCTTGAAAAAGGCATTCTCATAATAATGGGCGGCGTCTGATGCCAGGCACAGCCAGCCGGATGCGGTGCGAACGCGAACCGCCTGCAAGCCACGGGAATGTCCGCCTATGCAGTGCACCGTCACACCATCGGCAATCTGTCCGTCACCATCGTGGAAGGCTACCCGCCCGGAATAGATGCGATGGATCATCTGGCAGACATGATCGGCAGAAAAAGGCATGCGCATCGTTTCGTGGCACATGCAAGGCCCTGTCGCAAAGGCCATCTCGGCCGCCTGCAAATGGATGGTGGCATTCGGGAATTGCGCCAGACCTCCCGCATGATCGTAATGAAGATGGGTAATGATGAGCGTGTTTACATCTTCTGCCCGGATACCGATTTCCCGTAGGACTTCTGACGGCTTTTGCAATATTGGCCGCTCCCGTCTCCTTGCCTCGGGCATATCGTAGCCCGAATCGACCACGATCACCTCATCACCGGATTTGAGCACCCAGATGAAATAGTCCATGTCATGGGGCGCATCGTGATTGTCATCAAAGATGAAACTATCCGTCCGCACCCTGCCGGGGCGGTCAGCATATTTGAGCGCGTAGACTTCCCAGTTCATTGGGCTACCTGCCTGTAGGTGACAACCTGTTTTGAAGCGATCAAATCAGCGCTTGCGATATCAAATTGCATGAAATGCGGCATGGACTTGTGCACCTCAAACGCTGCCTCATCAGAATAAAGTTCATAGAGAAAGACTTCTCCCGGCCTACTACCATCCGTACAGACATCAAATTGATGGCAGCCTTCCTCCTCGCGCAAGGAGGCCTGCGCATTGGCCAGCATCAACGGCATGAACCGATCCATTGTGCCATCCTTGATTTTGAATCTCACAACCACTGCAAACATCTCATCTCCTGCTGCATTCTTCCGCGAGCGAGTGGCCCCAAACCACATTGGAACCAGAGCCACCATCAGCAAAGCGCCTTTAGCCGCCCTATACAAGCATTGCCTCGCCCAAAATCACCAAATGCACACATTGAACCTGGCAAGAATTTGCCAATGATCATAATAACGTATACATTATATTATGCATTGTGAACCGTCCATATTTGAAAAACCAGGAGTTTGATGATCGAAAATGGTGAAAGTATTTGATATTGCGGTTTTTGAAGGTGATGGCATCGGACCCGAAATTACTGCGCCGGTTGTGGATATGCTGGCTGCAATTGCCAACCACGGCACAGAATATTCGCTCTCCTTCACCAATGCGGCGGCTGGCGCCCGACACTATGCCAGGACGGGCCATGCATTGCCGGAGGAGTCCCTGGACATTGCCCGCAATGCCGATGCCATTCTGCTATCTGCCATGGGGGACCCTGCCATTCGATATGAGGACGGAACCGAGATAGCACCGCAAATTGACCTGCGTATCGAACTGGACCTCTATGCCGGGGTACGGCCTGTCAGGATCGTTCCGGGTCAGCCTACGCCACTGGCTTTACCTGCCGGACAGGCAGTGGATTTTGTCCTTGTACGGGAAAGCACGGAGGGCCTATTCCACTCAAAGGGCATTGGCGAAGTCACAGAAGATGAAGCGCGGGAAACCATGCTGATAACGCGTAAGACCAGCGAGAAACTATTCCGGTTTGCCTTCAATCTGGCTGAACAACGCAAGAAAGCTGATGCGGGCCCGGGCCGCGTGACCTGCATCGACAAGGCCAATGTGTTTCGGGCCTTTGCCTTTTTTCGCAGCGTGTTTGATGAACAGGCGCTTCACTTCCCCGATATTGCTGCTGATCACGCCTATGTCGATGCCGCCGCGCTCTGGATGGTGCAAAAACCCTGGATGTTTGATGTCATGGTCACCGAGAACATGTTCGGAGACATCCTGTCGGATCTGGGA
Organism: Rhizobiaceae bacterium; assembly: GCA_051009635.1. Classification (GTDB taxonomy): domain Bacteria; phylum Pseudomonadota; class Alphaproteobacteria; order Rhizobiales; family Rhizobiaceae; genus BOKV01. The sequence goes on along the minus strand of JBPCWJ010000307.1, from coordinate 374 downwards.
GCCGGTTTGATGGGCGGACTTGGGATGGCACCATCTGCCGATATCGGCGACGACCATGCCGTTTTCCAGCCATGCCATGGTTCTGCACCGGATATTGCCGGCAAGGGTATAGCCAACCCGTTTGCCATGATCCTGTCTGCTGCAATGATGCTGGATTGGCTTGCCGAAAAACATCAGGTACCGGCCATGGCCCGGGATGGGCAGATATTGCGGAACGCAGTTTATGAGGTTGTTTCACAATCGCGCTGGACTACGAAAGATATCGGAGGAAATGCTTCGACGATAGAGGCTTCCAATGCCGTAACAGACGCATTAACCGTCGCATCATGATTGCAAAACCCATACGCGTCGCCTGTCTGGGAGCAGGATATTTC
>JBPCWJ010000306.1:0-3597 GCA_051009635.1 Rhizobiaceae bacterium | reverse complement strand
GTATGCGGAGGTTCCTGGCGCTCATTCTGCTTTCTCCCCGTTCTTGTAGATTTCCATTACGGGCTCTGCGCCGGTTTCTGATGTAACCATGAATGGACCGTTAGCTTCGCCTTCGGCAAACCGGCCTTGATATACGGCACCCTTGGCAGTGATATAGGTTCCGTGGCCATGGGGCTTGCCGTCAACAAATTGCCCGTGATAGCGGCCGCCCTGGCTATCTTCCATTACCCCGCTTCCATCGGCCTGATCGCTTTCAAACTCTCCAATGTAAAGGTCGTCCTGCGTGATAAGATAACCAATTCCCTGGCGTTTCCCGTTCTGGAAACCCCCGACATATTCTTCGCCGTCAGCGGATGCATAGCCTGAACCATGCGGTTCGCCGTCCTGCAATCCGCCTTCGTAGACATTACCCTTGGCGTCGGTGTAGATGCCGCCGCCTGATATCTCGCCATCCTCGAAAAATCCGACCAGCTTGCTTTGCTTTCCTGACGGGCCGAGGCGCAATTCGCCAAATCCATTGAACTTGCCGCCATCCATCCAGCCATCATAAGTACCCGCAAGCTCGCTGCCCCGTTTCCATTCCAGCATGCCCTTGCCCGATATTTTCCCGTTGGTGCATTTGCCCGACCAGCTAACCTGATCGCCGTCCGGTTTTTCGTCGGACCAGACCTGGCAATCGCTGCCGGTGACAGGCAGCCAATAGTCCTCTGCAAGAGCTGTGCTGCACAACGGCAACGACAGAGCGCCTGCCAAACAAAGTGTTGAAAATCTCATCCTTGCCTCCATTGTAACCGGCAGACACCTACCTGCCTTATTGGCTGACTGCCGCCATCATCCTTTCGGAAAGAGAAACTGAAACGTGAATTTGAGTGCCCATTCGGGTGCAGATTCCGGGCGTACTACGTTGTATTCGCCACCAAACCTCAGATTGACCGGTTGTTCCCCAATCTTGAAGATCCTGCCGAGTGAAAGGCCAACTGGTACAGTCCAGACTTCGTCTGCATGCCAGTTCGCGACCAGGGTAGGGCTGGAGGAAAGATACCAGCCATCTTCCAGATTGTAATTTACGAAAGGTTGCAGTGCGAGCTGGCTGACTTCCGGCCTGCTATCATCACCGGCCACAGACCATACCTGCCGCACCAGCGCGCCGATTGTCCATGGTGCGGGCTGGGTAAGGATAACCGCAGTCGGTCCCACGGACCACTTTCCCGAACCGAGATTTGTATTGGTTGCCGTTGGAATATTGACGGACGGCCCAACACCCCAGGTCCAGTCTCCGGAATTGTTGGGCGAAAAGAACAGGGAATAATTGGTATCGCCAAGCCCGTGAACACGACCTGCATCTACAATTGGTGGAACACCCGGCACACCGGGTAGACTGGCCAATGTAATGCCACCGGGCGCATCAGCCACCGGGATGATCAGCCGGTTCACCAGATTCCAGTCTCCGGCCGAAATCGGAATTACCGGCTGAATGTTCAGGATGTTGGCATCCCCGTTTGGTGCGCCATTGTCAAAGGTGAATTCGAATGGCAGGGAGATCATGGAAGAAATCGGATTTTGTGTCTTTGCGGCAATATCGTCCGATTGGGAGTTGGCCTCTCCAACCAGCGTAAACATGGCGAATGCCGCAATTTCGTAGCAGAAAATCTTGTTTGAACCAGCAACCATTTTGCAACCCCTTGCCTGATGCAATCCACCTGGGATGAATGTGCCTTCCTGCCGGATTGCCAACTTCGAGCCGGCCTCTGACAAGAGCTAGATTTTGTCGTCTACAATGAAGTTTACCAACGGAATGATGTTACCGATATTGTACCGAAGGGAGGGGTGGGCGCGCCCGTGAACCCTATATTTTCTGCATTGGAAATATCAGTGTGCCTGCACAGATAAGAATCCAATTGCTGATCTCCGGGAACTGGTACGATTTCAAACGGCCTGAACGGATACAGGAAATAAATGACTGGCTGATCGATGACGCACGGCTGTGCAGAGATGCCGTTCAGCTTGTAGATGGATACAGACCGTGAGCAGGGATCTGAAGCCCGTGATCTCGAAACCATTGAGGCAAACCTGACTTCGCTTGCCTCAGCGCTTGAACCCATTGCGATACGGCGCTCCGCCGAGAACCTTCTGAAAGTCTATCTGGGCAATGATCTGGCGACGGCTGAATATCAGTTACTCCTAATAAAAGTTGTATTGAAGGGTTGACACAACTCTCCCCTTCACTCTGCTCACAGTCTATGCCACATAGCAGGCTGGGGTGGTTCCGGCGTGGAATCAACGTGCAGGGGAAGTGATGATTTTCAGAGATGGTTTGCCGGGCTTCCGGCAGGTGGGTCTTGCTCATGGCGGATGAGGAATCTACCGAGGAGCCCGCTGGCTGCTTCGGGGTGTCCCGCACGGGCTGTGTGCAATTACTGGTATTGGGGACTGTCCTGACACTGGTCTGGCTTGCCTGGATGTTCGGCCTGATCGGCTTTACCTATCTGTTCCATCAAAGGCTGACGGTCGCAGTGGAAACACCTGCCGGCCTGTCCACCGGTGAGGCCGTGGTGGAAATCACGGCGCGCCCCTATGGCAATCTCAACACGACCGGTCATCGGCTGCATCAGCGTGGCGAGGCTGTGGTGGTTGAATTGCCCGGCAATGACAAGCCGGAAGTTCTGTTTGCCTTGCTGAAGGGCGAGCACAAGAACCAGCTTGCCATGGGAAAGGACGTCTTTGCCGATGCGCTGGCCAAGGAATGGTTTGCCTGGCTGGGCGGCGGATGGATGGGCCAGATGCATGATCTGGTAGGTTTGCCCACCCGGCCCTTGCCGCGCCTTTATTACCCGCTGCTGGTCACCTTTACCGATATGGATGATCCGGCCAGTGTCAAACAGGTTGATCCCGATGATCTTGATGCCGTGTTTGGCTTGTGTGCTGATGGTACGGGGTTGCGCGATGGGGATGCGCCCTGGCGGGCAGAGGGCAAGACCTGGTGGCAATGGCAGTTCGACAACGAGGTCGAAAGACAGGTTATCGAAAGGAACGGCATATCTGTCGGGGATTACCGCGCATTTCTGGATGGGAACCGGCAGCCGGAATTGCAGGAGACCATCACAAGCGAGACCGCCACTGTCGCGCCAAATGCAATCAACAATGTCGCAATCGTCAATGCCAGGACGCAGGTGGAACGGCAATTGCGCGCATCCCCTCAATTCCCGCGCCGCGACAATGCCGCAGACTGTCACCGGCTGACCGGCATCACCCTGGAAATGACCCGCGACTCCGTCACCACCGGCAGGGTGGAGGAAGTGTTGGATTATTTCTGGTGGTCGAAGGAAAAGCGACGGGCATACACATGCGAGGTTGGCGCCTGCGGTCGTAATCCAATTGTGATTCAGTTTTCAGACGGAACTTCAGATGCACTTTCCAAACTCGATTTTTCGAGGGAGTAGACAATGACTATTACGACAGATCTTATGCGGGCAATAATTGCCATGGATTCCTATAACCGAGGATATAGCCCGGGAATCAATAGCTTGAGCGATGCTAAAAATACGTCGCTAGGCAATGACAATATTACAGATCGAATTCAGGATATTGACGGATTTG
>JBPCWJ010000305.1:0-8408 GCA_051009635.1 Rhizobiaceae bacterium | reverse complement strand
ACGCGGTAGTTGGGGCAACCCTCAAGGGGGGAGATTGGGCTCCGTGAATGTCGCCCCAGAAAAATCTATCCCCACCCTCGTTATCTCCCCGTATCCTCACCCCACTGTTGTCTGACACAAACGCCGGGGGCACCGCCGACTTTTCGGAAGGCAGCAGCAGCGGAGCGTTCTGGCGTGCTGAAAAACGCATTGCGGAATTAAAACCGGAGGCCTTCGGGTTTTCGGCAGAGGCTTTCCGGACATCAGTGCATCCGTCCGGTCTGACATCAAATCTCCGCGTGGGGCGATGCTGCCCAGCACTAACCGGGCTTTTCTGGCGATCATCGTCCCACGGTTTGTGTATCTCTTTTTAACTCACGGCAGTCTCCCTGCCGGGAGACGCCTGCGTTGCGCGCCGCATAAGCGGCTGCGGCCTCTTCGGCAGCTACCAACGTCCGGCGGTTTTCCGCCGGGCACTGCATGTGCTTGTTGTGTTATGTTTGCTCTTGCAGCTTCCGGCACCTATATGAAAACCGACAATCATGGGCCCATCCATCCAGGACGGGATTTCCACAACAAGAAGCTGACTGGTCATGACATTTACCAAATGGACCGGTGATATATTGCCTGTCCATGAATGGTGTGAAAAACTTGATGCCGGAGTAATCATCTGTGTTTGATTCGCTAAAAAAGCTGATATTCGACCGCTCGCCAGAGGAAGATGCGCCGGCGGAATTTTCGGCCGACGAGAAGCAACTCGCCGAAGCTGCGCTGATGTTCCATGTCATCGCGGCAGACGGGATCGTCACCGATGATGAGCGCAAGACGCTCTCGGGAATACTTTCCACGCAATTTGGTCTTGGTCCCGATGAAACCGCTTCACTGGTTGAGCAGGCGCGTAATGCTGACAATGAGGCCATCGACCTTTACGCATTCACCAAGGTTCTCAAACGTGCCCTGACCACAGAAGAGCGGCTGGACCTGGTACGGAATTTGTGGACCATGGTATTTGCGGATGGTGTGGTTCATGAGTTTGAGGACAATGTCGTGTGGCGGGTTGCTGAGCTTCTGGACGTTGATTCACGCGACCGGATGGAAATCAAACGGTCCGTCAGTCGCAAACAGGCGGACAGTTAGAGTGTAAATGGTCTGGATACATCACAGGGAAGAGGGGCAGCCACAGATACTGGTCGTATTGCACCAGGAAAATTCGACGCCGGGCCGTGTCGGCTTGATCCTGCAGGAAATGGGATATGCGCTGGATATTCGCCGCCCGCCGCTTGGCCATGAATTGCCTGACACGCTGGAAGATCATGTTGGCGCGGTGATCTTTGGCGGTCCGATGAGCGCCAATGATCCATATGAATATGTGAAACGCGAGATAGACTGGATCGAAATCCCGCTGAAAGAGGAAAAACCGTTTTTTGGCATATGCCTTGGGGCGCAGATGATGGTGAAACATCTGGGCGGAGAAGTTGCGCCAAAGGATGATGGTTTCGCGGAGATCGGCTATTACCCGCTGCATCAGACCAATGAAGGCGGCCGGATCATGGAATGGCCTTCAATGATCTATCAGTGGCATCGTGAAGGGTTTTCCCTGCCGAGAGGGGCGACGCTGCTGGCTTCCGGTGATGTGTTTGAGAATCAGGCATTTCAATTTGGGAAAAATGCCTTTGGGGTCCAGTTTCATGCAGAACTTACCCATGCGATGATGAACCGCTGGACAACCTCAGGCGCGCGCAGATTTGACCTGAAAGGTGCCCAGGACCGCAAGCGGCATTTTGAGGGACGTTACATGCATGATGGTCCGGTCCGCGAATGGCTGGTGAATTTTCTGCAGCTATGGGCGGGGCCTGCCGAATGTCATGTGGTGAATGACAAGAAGCGGGACTTGAAGAAGTTAAACGGCGCAGGTAGATGATGGGCATTGCCGGACGAATCGGAGAATCATGATGCGTGCAATTCTGGATGTAATCCTGCTGATACTGGACCTTTATGTCTGGATCATTATCGCAAGCGCCATACTCTCCTGGCTGTTTGCCTTTAATGTCGTTAATGCACGCAACCAGTTTGTGGCGACGATTGCCAATATACTCTATCAGCTGACCGAACCCTTGCTGCGGCCGATCCGCCGGATCATGCCAAATCTCGGGGCTATTGATATTTCGCCGATTATCTTGCTGCTGGGAATTTTCCTGCTGCAACGAATAATCGTTTATTACATCTATCCCAACGTCTTCTGACGGAATTTTGTGAAGACGGGTTGATCTGGCCGTTCAGTTTCCGGCGCGCTCAATTGCTTCCGAGATCATGCGCTTGGCATCGGCAGAACCCATCCAGTCACCGATCTTCACCCATTTGCCTGGTTCGAGATCCTTGTAATGTTCAAAAAAGTGCTGGATTTGCTGCAGTGTGATTTCGGGAACATCTGAATATTCGTTGATGTTATCGTAGCGCTTGGTCAGGGCAGGAGAGGGAACGGCAAGTATTTTTTCATCTTGTCCGGCATTATCCTCCATGATGAGAACACCAATCGGGCGGGCATTGATCACGCAGCCTGGAACCAGCGGGCGGGTATTACAAATCAGGACATCAATCGGGTCGCCATCATCGGAAAGCGTATGGGGCACAAAACCGTAATTTCCCGGATAGGTCATGGGCGTGTAGAGAAACCGGTCGACGACCAGCGTTCCGGCGTCCTTGTCCAGCTCATATTTGATCGGGTGCCCGCCGAGCGGAACCTCGACAATCACATTAACGTCTTCGGGTGGATTATTGCCGAGAGAAATTGCATCAATACGCATTTTGCTTCCCCATGAATGAACATGGAATGCTGTAAATGCTTAATGGAAAAATCGCAACTTGGCGTTTCGTCGTATGGCTTGCGTCTGAAGCGATCAATTTCAGTCGAAGCAAAAGGCAAGCTTGGTCAGCTTGTCGCCATCGAAATGCTCTGCGCCTTCGGCTACCGCCTTGCCACCGGCATTTTCGTAAAAAGAAATCGCGCGTTCATTGTCGGCAAGCACCCAGACAACAGAACCGGCCAGTCTGCGCCGCTTTAATTCCGCGCGCGCAGCCAGAAACAAACGTGTTCCGAGACCTATCCCCTGATGTTCGGGCTTGAGGTATAATTCATAAATCTCGCCATCATAGGGAAGTGTACTGACGCGATTTTTGCCGATTGTAGTGTAGCCGACAATTTCCCCGTCTATCTCCATGACCAGCATTATGGTGGAGCGGCGAATTGCGTCTGCCCACCATTTTTCGCCACGGCGGCGTATCATCCTTTGAAGGGCGCCATGAGGAACAATGCCGTTATAGGCATTTGTCCAGGCGGAATCATGAACCGAAGCGATGCCCGAAGCGTCTGCCGGTTCCGCACGCCTGATCTCAATGACCAAAGTTCCCATGGGCCAATCATAGATTAATAATTGATTAACCGACAAGGGTTTTGTCGTCCAAAACCTGTTCTAGCCACAAAATTCAAGGCAGATGCAGCGTGGAAACAAGACCCTTTCGAGCCTCAAAACCTAGGCAGCGCCTGCATTTCTCGCTCTTTCAAAGCGCTTACGCTCATGTGGATCCAGATAAAGCTTGCGCAGTCTGATGCATTTTGGTGTCACCTCGACCAGCTCGTCATCCTCGATCCATGAAAGAGCCCGCTCAAGCGTCATGCGGATCGGCGGGGTCAGTTTGACCGCATCATCCTTGCCGGAAGCACGCATATTGGTGAGCTTCTTGCCTTTGAGTATATTAACCTCGAGATCATTTTCGCGATTGTGAATACCGATGATCATGCCTTCATAGACGCGGATGCCGGGATCGATAAGCATGGGGCCTCTGTCTTCCAGATTCCACAATGCATAGGCAACCGATTCACCGGTTTCATTGGAGATCAGAACGCCATTATTTCTGCGGGCGATCTCGCCGCGAAACGGCTCATATCCATGGAACAGCCGGTTCATGATGGCAGTTCCGCGGGTATCGGTCAGAAGTTCTGATTGATAACCAATCAGGCCCCTTGTTGGCGCATGAAACAATAGACGCACGCGATTACCACCCGAAGGTTTCAATTCGAGCAGGTCGCCTCGGCGCTCCGACATTTTCTGGACTATGGTCCCGGAATATTCATCATCGACGTCAATAACAACTTCCTCGACCGGTTCCAGCAGGTTGCCACCTTCATCGCGTTTCATGACGACACGGGGTCTGGAAACAGCAAGTTCGAATCCTTCCCTGCGCATGGTTTCAATCAGAACAGAAAGTTGCAATTCGCCGCGGCCGGAAACGTGAAAGGCATCCTTGTCTGCCGATTCCTCAATTCTGAGTGCAACATTGCCTTCTGCCTCACGCAATAGCCGGTCGCGGATCACCCGGCTTGTTACCTTGTCGCCCTCTGTTCCTGCATAAGGCGAGTCATTCACCAGGAACGACATGGTCACGGTAGGAGGATCAATTGGCTGGGCCGGCAATGGTGTCATTACCTCCGATGCGCAGAATGTGTCTGCAACCGTTCCCTTGGACAGGCCGGCGATTGCCACAATGTCGCCTGCAACTGCATGATCGATCGGCTGGCGCTCCAGGCCCCGGAAACCAAGTATCTTTGAAATGCGGCCTGTTTCAATTTGTGTCCCATCCACGCCCAGGACCTTGACGGTCTGATTTGGGCGAAGCTCACCGGAATGTATCCGCCCTGTGATGATACGGCCAAGAAAGGGATTAGCCTCCAATATGGTCCCGATCATTGAGAAGGGGCCATCGGCGACTTCTGGTGACGGTGTGTGCTTGACAATCAGATCAAACAGAGGCGAAAGGCCCTCTTCTTTCGGTCCGGCAGGATCAGCATTCATCCAGCCATCACGGCCGGACCCGTACAGAATCGGGAAATCGAGCTGTTCGTCATTGGCATCTAGTGCAGCAAACAGGTCGAATACCTCGTTGATCACCTCTTCGGGCCTGGCATCTGAACGGTCAACCTTGTTGATTGCCACAATCGGTTTCAGGCCTACTTTCAAAGCCTTGCCGACAACAAATTTTGTTTGCGGCATGGGACCTTCGGCTGCGTCGACAAGCAATACCGCGCCATCGACCATGTTCAATATGCGCTCAACTTCACCGCCAAAATCGGCATGGCCCGGAGTGTCCACAATATTGATTCGTGTGTCATTCCACTGAACTGAAGTCGCCTTGGCGAGGATGGTGATTCCGCGCTCCTTTTCCAGATCGTTGGAATCGAGCGCACGTTCCTGTATCCGCTGATTGTCGCGATAGAAGCCGGATTGCTTCAGCAATTCGTCAACAAGCGTTGTCTTCCCATGGTCAACATGGGCAATGATCGCAATATTGCGCAAACTCATTTCTTTTCACCGGAAATATCGGCCCGTATCGGGCGCGCTGTTTCATTTGCCGCTGCTCATACAGTGTTTTGCTGCAATGCGAAAGGGCTGAAATTCAGCAATATTGCCTGATTTGCGGGCTATTATCCTTAAATCAATCCCCGGCCTTCCATCATTGCGCCGGGCTCAGGCATTTTTCCCCTGAAGGCAATATAGGCATCCTGCGGGTCCAGCGAACCACCAGATCCATAGATGAACTTCCGCAGTTTATCGGCTGTTTCAGGATCGAAGGGGTTTCCGGTTTCCTCAAAAGCACGGAAAGCATCGGCATCAAGCACTTCAGACCAAAGGTATGAGTAATAGCCTGCTGAATAGCCATCGCCCGAAAACACATGAAGAAAGTGCGGAGTCCGATGACGCATGACGATCTCGTCCGGCATGTTCAGATCTTTCAACAATTCCGCTTCGAATTCCGTAATTCCGGAGATATTTCCAGTGGTGTGATAGGCCATGTCTACAAGCGCCGAGGCAGTGAATTCGACCGTCTGAAAACCGGAGTTAAACTTTTGTGCTGCCAGAACCTTGTCCATCAATTCATCAGGAATAGGTTCTCTGCTCTCGAAATGGACGGCGTATTTTTTCAGTATTTCAGGCCGCGTGAGCCAATGTTCGTATAGTTGCGATGGCAGTTCGACAAAATCACGGGAGACGCTTGTTCCCGAGATCTTGGGATAGGTTACGTCTGACAGCAGGCCATGCAATGCGTGTCCAAATTCGTGGAAAAGCGTCCTTGCATCATCCAGCGACAAAAGCGCAGGCGAGCCCGGTGCAGGCTTCGCGAAATTCATGATGTTGTAGATAAAGGGAAGCTCTCCACCATCGAGTTTGTGCGAGGTTTGCAACCCGCTCATCCAGGCTCCGGAACGCTTCGAACTGCGAGCGAAATAGTCGGCAAAGAAAATTCCGATCCGTTTGCCCTCGCTATCTGACACCTCAAAGGTTCTGACGTCCTCATGCCAGGCATCAAAGTCCATTGGTTTGAACTGGATTGAAAACAGGCGGTTTGCCACATCAAAAGCCGCCTCAATCATTTGATCGAGTTGAAGATAGGGTTTGAGTTCGGATTCGGAGAAATCAAACTGCTTTGTCCGGAGTTTCTCGGAATAGAAACGCCAATCCCAGGCCTCCAGATCATGGTTGCGCCCTTCGTCGGCGATTATTTCCGAAAGGGCATTGGCTTCTTCCCTGGCGCGTTCGGTTGCTTTTTGCCATACAGGCATAAGCAGCTCCTCGACGGCAGATGGTGTCTTGGCCATGGTGTCATCAAGTTTGAAGGCAGCATAGTTTTCGTAGCCGAGCAGATCGGCCTTCTCGCTTCTCAACGCCAGAATTTCCTCGGCAACTGGCCGGTTGTCATTCTCGCCTTCTCCACGGGAAATCCAGGCACGAAATGCCTTTTCACGCAGTTCCCGCTGCTCCGAGAATGTCAGAAATGGTTCGATGATTGATCGCGACAGGGTTACCGCATAGGCATCTTTCTTACCGGCGTCGGCAGCCGCCTGCGCCATGGCATCAAGCAGGAATTGCGGTAGACCGGCCAATTCCTCCTCCTTGCGCAGGATAAGGCGCCAATCAGATTCATCAGCCAATACGTTCTGGCCAAACCGGGTACCAAGCGAAGCAAGGCGCTCATTGATTTCTGCAAGGCGCTTCTGTTTCTTGTCGTCAAGATTTGCTCCTGACCGGACAAATCCCTTCCAGTAACGCTCAATGACCCGCAATTCCTCACTTCCAAGTTTTGCGGCATTGCGCGATTGCCAGACTGTATCTATGCGTTCGAATAGCTTGCGGTTTTGCGCGATTACAGAAAAGTGACGAGAAAGGATCGGTGATATTTCCTGTTCGAGCTTACGGATTACCTCATTGGTGTGGGCACCGGCGCGGTTGCCGAACAAGGCCGAAACGCGGGACAGTGGTTTTCCGGCAAGTTCCAGCGGTATGATGACATTCTCAAATGTCGCCGGATCTTCATTGGCTGCAATGGTCTGTATTTCCCTGTCATGGGAGTTGATCGCGGAATCAAATGCGACTCGAAATGCCTTTTCGTCAATTGAGCCAAATTCCGGCAGGCCGTGTGGACCCGTCCAATTCAATATGGGGTGGGCATCCAATATAATTTCGTTCATATGGTCTAAGTATCCTGTTTGTCTGGATGCAAATGGGCACCTTGTCTGCGACAGACAAGAGGCGGCAATGTTACGATTTATTATTGTTGGATTCTAACTTTGGCTTCGATCTCGGCCAATCGCTCATTCAATACTCTTCGCACAGAATCCCAAAGCAGCGAAAATGATTGAAACCCTTCTTCCGTGACTTCATCGGTATCGAGCGCACGCACTGTTGTTTCAAGCAGGGTGAGCATCTCATCCTTCATTTTCCTTATCTCGCCAGCGTCATCTGAATTGCGAGCCTTTTCGGCAATGTCGAGCAGCACATAATTATAACTATCCATCCGGTTTTTCTGCTTGTGGATGAAGCCCGAACGCAGGGCGTAGAGCCCGGAAAGAAGCATTGCGACTAATGTGACCAACAGTGCCAGCGGCTCGGCATTCTCCTGAATGAAATTTGGCTGATCGCGGTCATAATACATGGCAGCACCAGCATGTAGCGGTACATTCAGCCCCTTGCTGTCGTCAGGCTGACGTATTGCGGAAGCCAGGGCAAACCGGATTGTAAGGTCAAGCCGGTGTTCAAACAAAACGCGCGTCAATTCTGCGATGGCTTCAGGGTCGATGTCCTGGCGGGTAACCAATACCCGTGTTACTGCAGGTGTAATCTGCGGTCGTAGGGGAGTGGCGGTATTTCCGCCATAGGTGCCCTTGGGGATGGAGGCGGAAAACAGGAACGGCCATTTGAGTGCGATGGCTTCTGCCTGATCGACCTCGATAAGCCTGATGGGGATATGCTTCAATTTTGCGTCAGCAAACAGATCGAGCAAGATCCGATCCCGCAGGGAGCGAACGGTAAAGACAGCATCGATGCGGTGGGCAAGCAGATCGCTAGCCGCCTTGTGGATAGGCATTGCGATCCATC
>JBPCWJ010000304.1:0-3370 GCA_051009635.1 Rhizobiaceae bacterium | reverse complement strand
GAGAGGGGAGGGGCGAGGGCCGAAGGCCCAGAGAGGGAAACCGAGGAGGACAACGGCACGGCCCGGAAGTTCCCCGAGGGACATCCCGCGCGTGAGATGCATGACACATTCTTCATGCAGGAAAAGCCGGATGGCGAGCGGCTATTACTGCGTACCCATACTTCACCTGTACAAATCCACACGATGGAAAAGCAGAAGCCGCCGATCCGGATAATCATTCTGGGCAAGACCTATCGGTGCGACAGCGATCCGACCCACACGCCCATGTTCCATCAGCTTGAAGGGCTGGTGATCGACAAGACTACCAATATCGCCAATCTGAAATGGGTGCTGATCGAATTCTGCAAGGCGTTCTTTGAGGTCGATGATATCAAGATGCGCTTCAGGCCGTCCTTCTTCCCGTTCACCGAACCTTCCCTGGAGGTTGATATTCAATGCGACCGTTCCGGCAATGAATTGCGTTTCGGTGAGGGCGATGACTGGATGGAAATTCTTGGCTGCGGCATGGTGCATCCCAATGTCCTGAAAATGTCCGGTCTTGACCCGGATGAATATCAGGGCTTTGCCTGGGGTATCGGTATCGACCGTATTGCCATGCTCAAATATGGCATGCCCGATCTTCGCGCCTTCTTTGATGCTGACGTGCGTTGGCTGTCCCATTACGGCTTCCGCCCGCTCGACATGCCGACTTTGTTCGCCGGTTTGAGTTCGTAAGAGAGTCAGGAGAAACGATATGAAATTCACCCTTTCCTGGCTCAAGGATCACCTTGAAACCGAAGCGACATTGGAAGAAATCGTCGAGACACTGACCATGATCGGCCTCGAGGTCGAGGAAGTTGATGACCGTTCGGCATTCAAGCCGTTCACCATCGCCAAGGTATTGACTGCCGAGAAACATCCCGACGCTGACAAGCTGAAGGTTCTGACCGTTGACACCGGAACCGGTGATCCGGTGCAGGTCGTGTGTGGGGCACCCAATGCCCGCGCAGGGCTGGTGGGCGCCTTTGCGGCACCCGGCACCTATGTGCCCGGCATTAACCTCATGCTGGCTGTCGGAAACATCCGTGGTGTGGAATCGCACGGCATGATGTGTTCCGAGCGTGAACTGGAAATCTCTGAGGATCATGACGGCATTATTGATCTGGCTGAGGACGCACCAATCGGAACGCCCTTTGCCGCCTATGCGGGTCTGGATGATCCGGTTATCGAGATTGGTGTTACGCCAAACCGGCCCGATGCGTTGGGTGTCGCCGGGATTGCCCGCGATCTGGAAGCGGCAGGTCTGGGAAAGGTCAAGCCGGTCGAGATCAACGCTCCCAAAGGCAATTTTCCCTGTCCGGTTGACGTGAAACTTGATTTTCCCGATGGCGAAAACCTTTGCCCGGCCTTTGGCCTGAGATTGGTAAAGGGCGTCAAGAACGAACCATCTCCGCAATGGATGCAGCAACGCCTCAAGGCAATTGGTCTACGGCCAATCTCTGCACTGGTCGATATTACCAATTATGTGACCTACGATCTTGGCAGACCCCTGCACGTGTTCGATGCCGCCAAGGTCAAGGGCGATCTGACTGTTCGCCGCGCAAAACAAGGCGAGGAATTGCTTGCGCTTGACGGCAAGACATACAGGTTGACGCCAGAAAATTGCGTGATTGCGGATGAAAACGGTCCCGAATCACTCTCCGGGATCATGGGTGGCGAACACTCCGGCTGCACTGAAGAGACAGTCGATGTGCTGGTGGAATCGGCCTTGTGGGAACCGCTGAATATTGCGCGTACGGGGCGTGATCTCGGTATTATCAGCGATGCACGTTACCGCTTCGAGCGCGGCGTTGACCCGGCATTCATGGTACCGGGTCTTGATCATGCGGCAAATCTTGTCATGCAGATCTGCGGTGGAGAGGTTTCGGAATCGGTTATTGCAGGCGAGGTGCCCGATCCGGATCTGGTCATTGACTTTCCGGTTTCCGAAGTCAAACGCTTGACCGGACTGGATATAGGCCGCGATGAGGCTGTCAGCATTCTTGTCCGGCTGGGTTTTGGCGTAAGTGACGGGTCACCGGCAGGTCACTTGACCGTCAAGGTTCCAAGCTGGCGGCCGGATGTATTCGGCAAGGCCGATCTCGTTGAAGAAGTCATGCGCATTCATGGCATCAATGAAGTCAAGCCGCAGCCAATGGAAAACCACGAGTCGGTGAGCCCGAGAATACTCACGACCAGCCAGATAAGGTCAAGAAATGCCAAGCGGGCGCTCGCAGTCCGTGGCATGATGGAAGCCGTAAATTGGTCTTTCATCTCAAAACTCCAGGCCGAGACCTTTGGCGGCGGTGATGGTGAGGTCGCCCTTGCAAATCCGATTGCATCAGACATGTCGCATATGCGCCCGTCACTTCTGCCGGGTCTTGCCGCCGCTGCCCAGCGAAATGCTGATCGCGGCCATGGCGATGTTGCCATTTTCGAGGTTAGCCATGTTTATCTCGGTGACAGTCCCGACCTGCAGAAACAGGTTGCAGCCGGTATCCGCCGTGCTACCGCCGGATTGACCGGCTCTGGACGCCATTGGCAGGGCAGTGCGCCTGAAATCTCGATCTATGACGCCAAGGCTGACGCGATGTCGGTTCTCGAAGCCATGGGTATGGATATCAGCAAGGTTCAGGTGACGGATATCGGACCGGACTGGTTTCATCCCGGCAGGCGCGGCCAGATCCAGCTTGGTCCGAAGCTGATCCTGGCAGCCTTCGGTGAATTCCATCCCCTGACGCTGGAAACGCTGGATATTTCCGGTCCGATATGCGGCTTTGAAGTTTGGCTTGACGCCATTCCCGAACCGCGCGTCAAGGCGACAAAGACCAAACCACCGATGGAACTATCCGATCTTCAGGCGGTCCGCCGTGACTTTGCATTTGTCCTCGATAGTGACTGTGAGGCGGCGAAGCTTCTGCGCGCTGCTTCGGGTGCTGACAAGAAGCTGATTTCCAACGTCTCGGTCTTCGACGTGTTTGAAGGAGCCAGCCTGGGTGAAGGCAAGAAATCTGTTGCCATTGAGGTTACCTTGCAGCCCAAAGACAAGACCCTGACCGATGCAGAGATTGATGCAGTCTCGGCAAAGATCGTGGAAAACGTGACAAGAACGACTGGTGGTGTCTTGCGGGGTTAGCCGATAGGATCACTGGCAGATAGTCAAATTGGAGGCGGCTAATGTTCAGATGGGGCGTATTATCAACGGCAAAGATTGGCCGGGAGCAGGTTTTGCCGGCAATTCAGGATGCCGGTAATGGTGTTTTGTCGGCGGTAGCCAGCCGCGATCTTGCCAGAGCCCGTTCATTAGCCGATCGTTTCGGCGCACCACATGCCTTTGGCAGCTATGAAGCCC
>JBPCWJ010000303.1:0-13829 GCA_051009635.1 Rhizobiaceae bacterium | reverse complement strand
GTATTCATCAATCAGCCCTCCTATACAGCGCGTTACGTGGAAGACCGAAAAACGGAACTTCAAATGCGCGTGGTAGTAGGCAAGCCGTCCAATCAGACCAGCTTCTTTTATGATGAAATCGAGACGGTGGAATACAATCCATATTGGGGAATTCCCCGCTCTATCCTGGTAAATGAGTACCTGCCGAAATTGCGGGCCAATCCAGCCTATCTCGATGAGCGGGGCTATGAGGTTACCGACCGCAAGGGAAGGCGTATTTCGTCCGCGTCAGTAAACTGGAACGCGGTGGGAGCAAAGCCGCCATTTGACGTTCGTCAATTGCCAGGAGCACGAAATGCGCTTGGTGAACTAAAGATACTGTTTCCAAACAAACATGCCATCTACATGCACGACACTCCCTCACGCAATCTCTTTGAACGCTCGACGAGAGCTTTCAGCCATGGATGCGTGAGGCTGCATAAGCCACGCGAAATGGCGGCAGCGGTGTTGGGCACCAATGTGGAATATATTGGCTCAAGAATAACCGGCGGCGCACATGCCTCTGAAGATGTGCCAGGCAACATTCCGGTATATGTGGCTTATTTCACAGCCTGGCCTACCGATGACGGTAAGGTAGAATATTTTGCGGATATGTATGGACGTGATGGCCGCTTGAAAAAGGCTGTCGATGCCACAAACTCGGTTCGCGCCGCGACCAGCTAGGCCGTCGGCTACACGCTGGCGGAAGTTGAATACCCGAAATGATTGTGATTGCTCGGATGTTGCCCCATTCGAGCCGCAATTTTTCAATACTTCCTTAAGCCTATAGCAACCATAATACGATCCGTCGGGTAGGGTCAGTGACATATCATATCCCTTCATTCGGCAATTTATGCCTGTCATCAGCGTGTTTCGCTCGCATCCTCTTATGTGCGGGTGACTGGAGGGTAGTATGTTTCGAGTAGCTCTCGCAGCGGTCATTTCGCCATTTGCAGCCTTGGTCATGACAGTTATCATGACTGTCGATGCGCTTTCGCTGGAAGCCTATATATTCCGGGGTGCCGGGGATTTTTCCTTTATCGCCAAACCGCTCACCTTCTCTGAAGGTATGGACAGGCTCGGTGACAAGCTTGAACAGACTGGCGTCCGCTCGAAAGTATATCGCTGGGAAGCTGGAGAGTGGGCCTACAGGGATATCATGAAGCGCCGGCCGGATGCTGTGTTGCTTGCCGGTCATTCAATGGGTGCGTTTACCGCTCTGGCGATTGCCAGCAGGCTAAAAGGTACGGGCATCAAGGTTGCCTATATGGGTTTGATCGACATTCCTGGACCGGCGGGTATCACGCCATCAAATGTCGAGATTGCCGAGAATTTTTTCCACGCTTTTCCGGTTTATGGGCGGTTGACTTCAGGGCCTGGACATAAGGGTATCGTGCGGAACAATCTGATCTGGGGCCAGATCCACATCACGATGGACAACTCCAAAAAGATCCACAATGCCATGCTGACTGCCGCAGCCGATATTCGTGGAAACCCACCGGTTATGCAGGCCTATGCTGATCCGCAGAACGAGGTCCAACCCGAAAAGAAAGAGGGTCTGATTGCCAAGGTCAACAATTTGCTGACCGGATCGATAAGCAAAAAGGATGACGGGGTTGCAGACGAGCCCGTCCAGGCAGCAATGACGACACAGGATTCTGATTGGCAGTCATCGCAGGATGAAACAGGTGGCGCTTTTGGCGTCGCGGACGGGCAATTGCCTGAGATCGGACCGATTCCTACGCCTCGCCCGGCATATGCCGCTTCGGGCATCAAGCTGCAACCCGTCCAGTAATTCCAGGTTATTCCTGCCCATTGCTGGTTGGTCGGAGTTGATTTCGATCATTTAATCCAAATCGCCAGTATGAAATTATGGGGTTGCCGTATTCTGTCCGAAATGCTGGATAGGTGGGCAATTCGGGAGGAATCATGACTGGCAGCACAGAGACCGCGACGCATTCGCCGCAGATCAACCACATCGGTGTGAATGACGTATTCCGCTCTTTGCGGGAAGGGTTTAGCGATTTTACCAAAGCGCCCATGATTGGGCTGTTCTTTGGTGGTTTTTACGCGCTTGGCGGACTGATAATTCTGGCGGCGCTGAATTACTTTCACCAATCCTGGATGATTTTTCCAGTTGCAATCGGATTTCCACTGATCGGCCCATTTATCGCGGCCGGCCTTTATGAAACCAGTCGAAGGCTATCCGCCGGAGAGCCGATTGAATGGTCAGCAATCATCGGAGTAGTGTTCAAACAGCGCGAACGCGAATTGGGCTGGATGGCATTCGTGGTGCTCTTTATATTTTGGATCTGGATGTACCAGATCAGGCTGCTGACAGCGCTGTTTCTAGGCTCCAGTTCAATGAGTTCCGTGCAATCATTCCTGGATGTCATATCATCCACCTCAGACGGTTTTGCGTATCTGTTCACGGGTACAATCGTTGGAGGAGTATTGGCGCTTGTTTTATTTTCAACCACGGTCATTTCCATGCCGTTATTGATGGATCGCGAATATGATTTCGTGACCGCACTTATAACAAGCATCCGCGCTGTTTTAGCCAACCTCATTCCAATGTTGACGTTTGGCTTGATCGTCACGATCCTGGCTTTTCTGGCTCTTGCTCCATTTTTTCTTGGTTTGTTGATTGTGCTTCCGGTTCTCGGTCATGCAACCTGGCACCTCTACAAGAAAGTAATTGTCTGAATGCCGAACTCGCCAAAAGTTAAGATTTTTTGGCCGATAGGGGCGATATAAGCCCGGGTTTCCTTGAATTCGGCCTATCAGCTTAAACGTACTGTTAACTTAAGTTACTGTATCGTTGATTCGTAACGGTCGGGGGGCCGTGGTTCGATCCCCACAATTTATAGGAGACCTACCATGGCAAATGCGGCCAAAAATGAACCTTCAATGGACGACATTCTTTCTTCCATCAGAAAAATAGTTTCACAAGAGGACAGGCGTTCGGGGACAGAACGACGGCTTGTTGGCGGCCAGGAGTCTGCGACATCCGCAAAGAGTCCAGCTCTCGATAACAAACCAGCAGAAACAAAGCCGTTATCAGAGTCTACGCAAACTCCGTCAAGACGCGCGGACGACCAGCCGGATAAACTCAATCTTGCCAGCCTGGCAGGAATGGTTCGAGACCAGAAATCAACTTCAGAAAACGCGGGCGCAAAATCACCCATTCCCGAAGTTACGCTGGAACCAGGTCAAGCGTTGCAGAAGGAAACGCAGAAACCTTCCATGTCCGATGTCAAATCGGAGATGTCCGGTACGCTGGCGGATTTGCAACGCACAGTGTCTTCCCATTTCAACAAACCTGCTGACGAACTGAAAACAATGTCGGGGGAAGCAACAGATATGACATCTGAACCTGCTTCATCAAATGGTGAGGAAAATTCGACTGAAGCCGTAGAGGCAAAAAGTTCAGACGAAACAGCTCAGGAAGAATCTGCAACACCACCGGCTGGAGCGATGACGCTGAAGGATCTGGCTGACAGCGAAATGAAATCCGAGGCATCACCCGCGATTGAAGAATCAGCAGCAACAGATGACCATTCTGAAAATGGTTCCGAAAAAGCAGAATCCTCACCAGAAGACACATCTCTGGATAGCTCCACTCCAATGGCAGCATCATCAGATGAACATCCAACATCTTCTGCGGATGAATCACAGTCTAAAGATGAGCCTGTATTATCTGAAGGATCAGCAGCTTCAGAACTGCCGGACGCTCCTGATTCAGACGATAACTCTGACGAAGCTTCTGAAACCGAGGCTGGTGAATTCCGCGAGGCTTTGGTTGCGCCATCAACACAAACTGCCGTCAATAGTTCCATCGACCGGCTGAAGAAAAGCGTCATGGATGATCTTGATGCAAGGGTAGAATCGGTTCTTCGCCCAATGCTTCGCGAGTGGCTGGATGACAATCTGCCCACCATGGTCGAAAAGGCAGTGCGTGAAGAAATCGAGCGTATTGCCCGTCAGGATTGACACCGACTGATCCTGCACATCATTTTACGATATAGCCACATAAGACAAGCGGTATCGAATAAGTTGTCGGCGCATAGTGTGCTGACAACTTGGCGTACATTGCCGCCGCCCGCATAAAAGAACTGCTTTGTCATCAAGCCGCAGTTGACTTGTTTTCCCGCATTCGCTTTACACGGAAGAACGACTTCCTTTCGGTATTTGGATTTCTGCTGAGCAATCCATGCCTATTTGAGAGATAAGCGATATGCTTGAGAAAAATTACGATGCGGCCTCCATCGAGCCGCGTATCGCTGGAAAATGGGACAAGGCTAACGCCTTTGCTGCAGGCGCCGGCGCCAAGCCCGGCGAAGACAGCTTCACGATCGTAATTCCCCCTCCGAACGTAACCGGCTCGCTGCATATGGGGCATGCGCTGAACAATACGCTACAGGACATTCTCGTTCGCTATGAAAGAATGCGTGGCAAGGACGTTCTCTGGCAGCCCGGCATGGATCATGCTGGGATCGCAACGCAAATGGTTGTCGAGCGCCAGCTCATGGAAAAACAGGAGCCCGATCGCAGAACCATGGGGCGCGACAAGTTCGTCGAACGGGTCTGGCAATGGAAGGAAGAATCCGGCGGATTGATATTCAATCAGCTCAAGCGGCTTGGTGCCTCCTGTGACTGGTCACGCGAGCGTTTCACCATGGATGACGGTCTTTCAAGCGCTGTCATCAAGGTATTTGTCCAGCTTTACAATGAAGGACTGATCTATCGGGACAAACGGCTGGTCAATTGGGACCCAAAGCTTATGACAGCCATTTCCGATCTGGAAGTGGAACAGATTGAGACCAAGGGCAATCTTTGGCATTTCCGCTATCCGCTGGCCGATGGTGTTACCTATGAACATCCTTTCAATCTGGACGAGGATGGCGAAAAGACTGCCTGGAAACCTTCCGATGGTAATCCAGCCGGGTATGAATCGCGCGACTATCTGGTCGTAGCAACAACACGCCCCGAAACAATGTTGGGAGATTCCGGTGTAGCTGTTCACCCTGATGATCCCCGGTATCAGGATCTGGTTGGCAAAGACTGTATTCTGCCGCTGGCCGGACGCCGGATAGCGATTGTAGCCGATGAATATCCGGACCCCGAAGCAGGTACCGGCGCCGTCAAGATGACACCCGCACACGACTTCAATGACTTTGAGGTAGGCAACCGGCACGACCTCGCGCGGATAAACGTGATGACGCAGACCGCAGAATTGACGTTAAAGGACAATGAGGATTTTCTGAAGGACCTGCCCGATACCGATGATCTCAAGGAAACCATTGAGAAAGTAGACGGCAAGGATCGGTTTATAGCCCGGGACATTATTGTTGAGATGATGCAGGCGAGGGACCTGGTCGATACCATCGAAGCGCACACTCATATGGTGCCTCATGGTGATCGCGGCGGAGTGCCGATAGAACCCTATCTTACAGATCAATGGTATGTCGATGCCGAAACCCTTGCCAAACCTGCAATTGCCAGCATTCGCGAAGGCCGCACGGAATTCGTGCCCCGGAACTGGGAAAACACCTACTTCAACTGGATAGAAAATATCCAGCCTTGGTGTATTTCACGCCAATTGTGGTGGGGTCACCAAATTCCCGCATGGTATGGTCCTGATGGAACGGTTTTTGTCGAGGAAGACGAAGAAGAAGCCCTTTCAGCAGCCATTCAGCACTACATTTCGCGTGAAGGGCCCTGGAAGGCCTGGGTCGAGGACAAGCTGGAGGATTTCAAGCCGGGAGAACTTCTGGAGCGTGATGAGGACGTTCTCGATACCTGGTTTTCGTCTGCTTTGTGGCCGTTCTCCACTTTGGGCTGGCCGGAAGAGACGCCGGAACTGGAACGCTACTATCCGACAAGCGTACTGATAACGGGTTTTGATATTATCTTCTTCTGGGTGGCACGGATGATGATGATGGGCGTTCATTTCACCGGACAGGAACCCTTCCACACCGTCTATGTACATGCGCTGGTTCGGGACAAAACTGGTGCCAAAATGTCCAAATCCAAGGGCAATGTGATTGACCCGCTGGACTTGATCGAGGAATACGGCGCTGACGCCCTGCGGTTTACGCTCGCCATTATGGCGGCGCAGGGCAGGGATGTGAAACTCGACCCGGCCCGCGTGTCAGGTTATCGCAATTTTGGAACAAAACTCTGGAATGCAGCGCGTTTTGCCCAGATGAATGGTGCGCAGCCCGATCCGGATTTCGATCCGGAATCCGCCAAGTTGACGATCAATCGGTGGATATTGACCGAGCTTTCACAAACTGCTGCCGATATCACGACCGCCTTGGAAAAATACCGGTTCAACGAGGCAGCGGGAGCAGCCTACAAGTTTGTCTGGAACACTTTTTGCGATTGGTACCTGGAACTTTTGAAACCGGTTTTTGCGGGCGAAGATGAAGAAGCAAAAACCGAAAGTCAGGCCTGTGCAGCCCATGTCATTGATGAAATCTGCAAATTGCTGCATCCATTCATGCCGTTCCTGACTGAAGAATTGTGGGAGGAAATGGCGACATCCGGCCAGACTCGGCCAACCCTGCTTTGCCATGCCCAGTGGCCGGAAAGCGGTCTGGAGGATGAAGCTGCTGCTGCAGAAATCAATTGGCTTATCGATCTCGTTTCAGAAATCAGGTCGGTTCGCGCCGAGATGAATATCAAACCTTCCCAGATAATGCCACTGGCGCTTATTGATGCCAATGCGCAGACACGATCCCGTCTGGGCATTCACGCTCCGGCAATACAAAAATTGGCCCGTGTTGATCCCGTGGAAATTGCTGCGAATACTCCTCAAGGCTCTGCGCAAATCGTGATCGGTGAGGCGACTGCTTGTCTGCCGCTAGAGGGTATTGTCGATTTTGATGCCGAACGCGAACGGCTGCAAAAGGAAATCAAGCGGTTGAACGGCGAGATCAAGCGGCTGGACGGCAAGCTTTCCAATGAGAAGTTTGTCGCTAATGCTCCCGAAGAGGTGGTGACGGCAGAACGGGAAAAACTGGCCGATTATCAGGCCCAGCTTGATCGCACCAATATTGCGGCCGAACGGATAGCTTCTGCCTGAAGTTGACTATTGGCTTGGGATTTCCTCTTCAGCTGGCGAAGTCACTGGCTCGCTAGCTCCGTTTTTCCTCAAATCTGGATGAAGCGATTTACCCAGGATATGCTCATCCTTTTCCACGATTTGGCCTGCAGATCCAACGATAAGCGGGTCAGGTAGTCTCGCGACTTTGGGGTTTCTGTTAGGATAGGGAAGCGACTGCAAAAAGTGCTTCATGCAGTTGAGGCGGGCGCGTTTCTTGTCATCCGATTTTATTATCGTCCACGGCGCATCGGCAGTGTCCGTATAGAAGAACATTGCTTCCTTGGCCTCGGTGTAATCATCCCATTTATCGAGCGACGCCAGGTCGACAGGCGACAACTTCCACTGTTTGAGCGGATCGGTTTCCCTGGACTTGAAGCGGCGGCGTTGCTCCTCGCGAGTTACCGAAAACCAGTATTTGAACAGTCTGATTCCTGAGCGTGTAAACATGCGCTCAAGTTCAGGCGCCTCACGCATGAATTCCAGGTATTCGTTGGGACTGCAAAAGCCCATTACCCGCTCCACGCCGCCCCGATTATACCAGGAACGATCGAGCAATACGATTTCACCCGCCGCAGGCAGATGTTCGACATAGCGCTGGAAATACCATTGCGTGAATTCGCGTTCCGTCGGTTTGGGTAGCGCGATTATGCGTGCTGTTCTGGGATTAAGGTGCTCGGTGAAGCGTTTTATGGTTCCACCCTTGCCGGCAGCATCACGACCTTCAAACAGGATTACGATCTTTTCTCCTGTTTCTTCCACCCATTTCTGTACCTTGAGCAGCTCCACCTGAAGTTTTGCTTTTTGGGCTTCATAAGTACGCCGCTTCATCCGATCCGGATAGGGATAGGTTGATTGTTCAAATGTCGGTACTGTCTCGTCATTTTCCCCAATTGCCTGGGGTTCAAATGAGTCGTATGGCTCGTTCACAACCTCTTCGGCGGGAAGTTGGCTGGCAGTAGATGTTTCGGAAGTTTGGGATGGGATGTCGTCATTGGCTGCATTTGATGTCACTGGCCTGCATCCTCCTTCTGGCGTGGCAATAGTACCATTTTAAGCAAATTTCGGGCGGATGCATTGATCCCGGTCAAATGCTGATTACATGAACAAATGCTGTGATTTTTGTAGATTTGTGCATTTTTTGCCAATAATCGACCGAAAATGTACTGAAACTGCCAAAGATTACATGTCGGAGAGGATTTATAGATTTCCAACTTCGCTGGTACAGTTGCAGGAATGCAACAGCGCGTTAAGGAGTCATTGGCTATAACCAAACTACACAATCAGGGGCGTTTAAGGCCGTTATTCGGTCATATTGCGGGTGCAAGTCCGCCTGGCCGGTGATTATTCAACACAAATTCAATGCCGGTCACATGCCGGTACAGGTGAGACGGAAAAATTTAATGGATGCAAAAGCCGATAAGGTGCAAATAGACAAGTCAAATTTGCCGAGCCGCCACACAACAGTGGGGCCAGCTCGTGCGCCTCATCGCTCATACCTTTATGCAATGGGCCTCTCCAGTGAGGAAATTGCCCAACCGCTAGTAGGAGTAGCCTCCTGTTGGAACGAGGCCGCTCCCTGCAATATTTCCCTGATGCGACAGGCGCAGGTGGTCAAGAAAGGTGTCGCGGCAGCGCATGGTACGCCGCGCGAGTTCTGCACAATCACTGTCACCGATGGCATCGCCATGGGTCACCAGGGAATGAAATCTTCGCTCGTGTCTCGTGATGTGATCGCTGATTCGGTCGAACTGACCATGCGTGGTCACTGCTACGATGCGATTGTTGGCCTCGCGGGCTGCGACAAATCTCTTCCCGGAATGATGATGGCCATGGTGCGCCTCAACGTTCCATCAGTATTTATCTATGGCGGTTCGATTTTGCCCGGTAATTTCCGCGGCCAGCAAATTACCGTGCAGGATGTTTTCGAAGCCGTTGGCAGACATTCTGTCGGCGATCTGTCAGATGAAGATCTCGAAGAAATCGAACAGGTTGCTTGTCCGTCCGCTGGTTCATGCGGTGCCCAGTTTACTGCAAACACAATGGCCACGGTTGCCGAGGCAATAGGCCTTGCATTGCCTTATAGTTGCGGCGCCCCCGCACCTTATGAGATTCGTGACAAGTTCAGCTATGCCTCCGGCGAGAAGGTCATGGAGCTGATCGAGAAAAATATCCGCCCACGCGATATCGTCACTCGTCAAGCTCTGGAAAACGCCGCTGCGGTTGTTGCTGCTTCTGGCGGGTCCACCAATGCCGCGCTTCATCTACCGGCGATTGCCCATGAGATCGGGATCAAGTTCGATCTTTTCGACGTGGCGCGCATCTTCAAGAAGACACCCTATATCGCCGATCTGAAACCGGGCGGAAAATATGTCGCCAAGGATATGTTTGAAGCCGGCGGCATTCCCTTGTTGATGAAAACACTTTTAGACAACGGGTACCTGCATGGAGATGCATTAACAGTGACAGGCCGCACTTTGGCCGAAAACATGTCCTATATTAATTGGAACGAGAATCAGGATGTAGTTTATCCCGCAAACAAGCCAATAACCAAGACCGGTGGCGTTGTCGGTCTGAAGGGCAATCTTGCTCCGGAAGGAGCGATTGTGAAAGTTGCTGGCATGAGCAATCTGAAGTTCTCCGGCCCTGCGCGCTGTTTCGATACGGAAGAAGAGTGCTTCGAGGCCGTACACGAAAGAAAATACAAGGAAGGCGAAGTTCTCGTCATCCGCTACGAAGGTCCGAAAGGTGGACCAGGAATGCGAGAAATGCTGGCCACCACTGCAGCACTCTACGGTCAGGGAATGGGCGACAAGGTAGCCCTGATAACTGACGGCCGCTTTTCTGGTGCGACCCGTGGCTTCTGTATCGGCCATGTAGGCCCTGAAGCAGCAGTTTGTGGACCAATTGCGTTATTGAAGGACGGCGACATAATCGAAATCGACGCCACAAAAGGAAAATTGAACGTACAACTTTCTGATGCCGAGCTGAAGAAACGGGCCAAGAAATGGAAACCACGTAAGACGGACTACCAGTCTGGAGCACTTTGGAAATATGCACAAACCGTCGGAGAGGCGCGCTTTGGTGCGATAACCCATCCGGGTGGATCGAAAGAAACCCACTGTTATGCTGATATTTAAGCGAATCACATATCTGGTTTTGGGAGCTGTGCTGATCTCGGCAACGCCGCAGATCGGCCATGCGTTCGATCCTGAAAAGGTGTTCGAAAACGAGAAGCCTTCTTCCAGCAAATTGTTCCAGTTCTTTTTCAAGGCGAGAGAGAGCGGCAAGGAAGAAGATGCGATCAGTGCTCTGAAATATGCAGCCGACAAGGGAAATCCTGCCGCACAATGGAAATTGGGCCGGATGTATCAAATCGGGGACGGTGTTCCCAAGGATCCCGGTGAGGCGTTCCGTTTCTTCGAAAAAATCGTGGTTCGCTATATTGACGCCAGACCAGGCACCTCAGAATGGCAGTTTACTTCAAGCGCCATGGTAGCCCTCGGGCATTATCACAAGAACGGTATTCCCGAAGCTGGAATAGCCAGGGATGCTACACGGGCGCAGGTCATGTTTACGACAGCTGCAACCTATTTTGATAATCCGGAAGCGCAATATGAACTGGCCCGCATTTATCTGGACGGCGATTATTCGGCTGGCGATGTTATTCAGGCAGCCCGCATGTTGAAACTTGCTTCTGCTACAGGACATGCCGGCGCTGAGGCGATGCTCGGCAAGCTCATATTTGATGGTGAATATCTGCGCCGTGACCCGGTACGTGGATTGACCATGATGCTGAACGCCAAAAGCCATGCCTCAGGCAAGGATGTTGAGTGGATCAGCAATATCCAGGAAGAAGCCTTTGCGCTTGCAACTGAGGAAGAGCGCCGGGCAGCAATTGAAGCTGCAAAGCAGCAGCAGGCCAGCAACTAATTCTGACAGTAATTATCGGCTAAGAGCGTTCGGTTGGTCTGACAGGGGCAATTGATTCGCTGGAATCGATTTCCGATTCGCTGTCTAAGTCAGGCGGATTCAGGCTGGCATTGGGGCAGGGCTGGTTGAGCATCTTCCAGCTCGTATTGTTCAAGACCCGGTCACAAAGCGCCAGCATCATGCCTTTAGGCGTGCTTATGCAAGCAGTCTGGCCTTCCGGAACATCCCCACCTTTGTGACGGCAGGTGCAATCCCCATTCGGACCGGCAATTGCAGGGCCAGTCAATGCGATCAACAGAACTGCCGAAAACAAGGCTTTCATGCACCAATGAAGGGGCAAATCGACGAAATTGTCAAATTAATTACTGGCAATGATAGCGTGGAATGAAGGACGTCAGGTATTCAGTTCAGCGAACACCGGCACATGGTCGGAGGGTTTCTCCCAGGCACGGACATGTTTTTCTATTCCCGCATCAGAAAGTAAGTTTGCTGCCTCTGGTGACAACAGCAAATGGTCAATTCTTATTCCATTGTTCTTCTGCCAGGCGCCAGCCTGATAATCCCAAAATGTGAACAATCCGGCCTCATCACTTACAGTGCGGATGGTTTCGGTTAGGCCAAGATTGAGCAATCTCCTGAACGCCTCCCGGCTTTCCGGCCGGTATAGCGCATCTCCTTCCCATGCTTTGGGGTCTTTGCAATCTTCCGGCATCGGAATGACATTATAGTCTCCGGCAAGAACAAAGGCCTCCTCGAGCAGAAGGCGTTGGCGAGCCCAGTTTTCCAAGCGATCCATCCAGCTCAGCTTGTATGGGAATTTCTCACTTTCTACCGGGTTACCATTGGGAAGGTAAAGCGAGACGACCCGCAACGCCTTATCTTCAACGCTGAAAACGCCCTCGATAAAACGCGCTTGTACGTCATCATCATCACCGGGAAGGCCACGATTCACCTCGTCAAACGGTAATTTTGAGAGAAGCGCAACACCATTAAACCCCTTTTGTCCGTGGGTTTCCACATTGTAGCCGAGCGCTTCAATTGGACCTCGCGGGAAGCCTTCGTCTACACTCTTGATCTCTTGAAGACAGGCAATGTCGGGACTGGATTGCTCCAGCCACGCCAACAAGCCGTCAATTCGCGCTTTGACACCGTTGATATTCCAGGTAGCAATTTTCACGTGGCGGCCTTTCTCGATATTTGGCGACTAGAATTACGGCACATTGGGCCAAAAATGCAATCATCAACAGGAGCAAATCAACAGGCCAGCATGAATCCTGCTCGATGATCAGCCTGTGGATTGCCTATTTTTCAGGCTTGCGTAAATTTTCTGCACTCCTACCATTTCCGGTGGCCTGCTTGCGCTCCGCATATTTGGCCTTTAGCGGGGTCGGCCCGCCTCCAGCAAGGGGAATGCATCCATGACAGACTTAAGCCTAGGAACCCCGGATCAACTTCGTGATCCCCACTACACGCCACCATTGGCTCGCGCGATTCCGCTCGGCATCCAGCATGTATTGGCAATGTTCGTAAGTAACGTAACGCCTGCGATCATCATTGCCGGTGTCGCAGGTTTTGGTTTTGGTTCACCAAATGCCGATATCCCCGCGCTGATTTACATGATCCAGATGTCCATGCTTTTCGCCGGAATAGCAACATTGATCCAGACCATCGGGATAGGACCAATCGGTGCGAAGCTCCCGATAGTGCAGGGGACAAGCTTTGCCTTTCTGCCTGTAATGATACCTGCTGTGGCAGGTGCCGGGGTAGCCGGTCTGCCCGGCTTGATGACAGGTGTAGTCATAGGCGGTATTTTTCATTTCTTCCTTGGTTTTTTCATCGGCCGTATCCGGTTCGCTTTGCCGCCGCTGGTCACCGGCCTCATTGTTCTGATGATTGGTCTGGCGCTGGTGAAAGTGGGTATTGAATATGCTGCCGGTGGAGCGGGCGATTTCAACAGAGGCAAGCCGGAATGGGGTGGTATTCAAAATTGGGCGGTTGCGCTTGTCGTAATCCTTGTGACGTTGGGCCTGAAATTCTTCACAAAAGGATTTCTCTCGGTTGCTGCGGTCCTAGTAGGCCTTGTCGTCGGTTATATCGTCGCCTTGGCACTTGGAATGGTCAATTTTGGCAATGTGGGAAATGCAGCGTGGTTTGCACTACCCCAACCCTTCAAGTGGGGGTTTGAGTTTAACGGAGCCATTATTGTCGGCATGTGCATGATGTCGTTTATATCTGCAATCGAAACCGTTGGTGACACTTCCGGTATTACCAAGGGTGGAGCCGGGCGCGAGGCAAGTGATGAGGAAATTGCCGGCGCAACATTCGCAGATGGCCTGGGAACTTCCGTGGCCGGCGTGTTTGGCGGCCTACCAAATACATCCTTCAGCCAGAATGTCGGACTGATTGCGATGACCGGTGTCATGAGCCGCCATGTCGTCACCTTCGGTGCGCTGTTCCTTATCCTGGGTGGTCTGGTTCCTAAGGTCGGCGCGGTGATCAACACGGTACCGATCGTAGTATTGGGTGGCGGCGTTATCGTGATGTTCGGCATGGTTGCTGCTGCTGGGGTCAACATGTTGTCTGACGTCAAATGGAACCGCCGGAACATGGTGATTTTCGCAGTTTCCCTTTCCTTGGGACTGGGATTGCAATTGGTTCCCGACGCAATGAAGTTCCTGCCAGATATGGCCAAGATTCTCATGACTTCAGGTCTGCTGCCAGCAGCGGTGATTGCAATTGTCTTGAACCTGGTGCTGCCCGAAGAACTTGA
>JBPCWJ010000302.1:0-3715 GCA_051009635.1 Rhizobiaceae bacterium | reverse complement strand
CGCCCTTTCCTCGGGTGTTAGTTGCCTGGGTGCTTCTTTCTTGGGTTGCGCGGCAATCGCCTGTATTTTCGGAGGTGGCGGCGGATAGGTAATCGCTCCCTCGAAGGTCACAGTGGCCCCACGAATGACATCATCCTCCATATCATGATTGATCTTGCCATCCTTTTCCGGTGTCAGATCAGCCATCATGTGCCGGACATTGGTGGCATAGAGCGTCGAGGATTGAGCCGCCATCCGGCTTGGGAAATCGGTGTAACCGACGATCGTCACGCCATTATCCGTCACGATTTTTTCATCCGTAACGGTCAACTCACAGTTCCCACCACGCTCGGCTGCAAGATCGACGATCACCGAACCTCGTTTCATCATCTCGACCATGTCTTTGGTCCATAGCACCGGTGCATCGCGACCGGGAATCAGCGCCGTGGTAATAACGATATCGATGTCCGGTGCGAGCTCACGAAATTTCTCAAGCTGCTTTTCACGAAACTCCGGGCTTGAGGGCGCCGCATATCCTCCCGTGGCTGCACCGTCTTGCGCGGTTTCCTCAAAATCGAGAAAAACAAATTCAGCACCCATGGATTCAATTTGCTCGGCCACTTCCGGCCTCACATCAAACGCATAGGTAATGGCACCAAGCGAAGTTGCGGTACCAATCGCGGCAAGCCCGGCGACACCGGCGCCAACCACCAAAACCTTGGCTGGAGGAACCTTGCCTGCTGCCGTCACCTGGCCAGTAAAGAACCGGCCAAAATTACTACCTGCTTCTATGACTGCACGATAACCCGCAATATTGGCCATGGATGACAAAGCATCCATTTTCTGGGCGCGGCTGATACGCGGAACCATATCCATGGCGATGGTATTGGCGTCTTGCCCTTTGCACAGTTCCAGCAGTTCCTCGTTTTGAGCTGGATAGAAAAAGGAAATTAGCGTCTTGCCGTTCTTCAACCGCTTGGCTTCCGCCGGTTCTGGTGGTCGAACCTTGGCAATGATATCGGCATCTTTCCAGAGAGTTGCGGCGGTTTTGACAATCTTCACACCTGCCTCTCGATAAGCATCATCGGAAAATCCTGCTGCCTCACCTGCCCCAGCCTGCAACAGACAATCATAACCCAGCTTCTGTAGTTGAATGGCGCTTTCCGGCGTCATCGCAACCCGAGACTCATCTTTTGCAATTTCTTTTGGTGAACCAATTTTCAAAATATTCTCCAATTCTGCAGCGCAATATCTTGGTCAATATTCATTAGCCCGTCCTCATATCGTTCGGCAATACGATTGCGTGAGGAATAACCTTAATCCGGTGGAATATCTGGATTAATTTCCAGAATTTCGAAAATTATCGACCTTTCGTTTGGATAACCCGGAAAAATCATATTCACTGCAATCTTCAGAGAACTGGCTAGCAGTGCTGGCAACTCGATAATTTTCAATTCCGGGAACCAGCGTCATCGCCCAATCCCGGACAGGCAAACGGCAAAAAAAGTGGTTGGGCAGGATGAGTACAGTTGGTGACCTGAAGAACGCAATCGTAACCGGTGCAACCAGCGGAATTGGAACTGCGACGGTTCGATCCCTTGCCGGTTCTGGCAGAAATGTTCTGGCCATCGCCAGACGGGAAAATAGACTCCGTGAACTTGCGGATAAAATCGGCTGCGATTGGTTGGCGGCCGATGTGAGGGATATCGCTACAATCACACCCCGAATTGAGGCATTTGCTCCGGATATTATTGTAAATAATGCTGGTGTTGGACACGGCATAACCGGGCTTGGTGAAATCGATTCAGCAGCGATCCAGGAAGCGATTGATATCAATGTTGCTGCACCAATCCAGATCTCAGCAATCGCGCTTGCCGGCATGCGGGAACGCAGACGCGGTCACATTGTCAATATTGGATCCATTGCCGGTATTCATACGCTGGTATCCGCGCTTTATGGCGGTACAGAATCTGCCATCCACCAATTCAGTCAGAATCTGCGCTTTGAGTTGCGCGGAACTGGTATCCGCGTGACCGAGCTTTGCCCGGGCCGGGTTTCATCAGAATTCTACCATGCTGCAGCCGGAGACTCGGATAGGCTGAAAACAATGGGACAATCCGGCATAACTGAACTGCAACCTGAAGACATTGCGTCAGCCATCCTGTTTGCCTTGGACGCTCCCATGCATGTGAACGTCTCAACAATCGAAATCCTGCCCACCGAACAGGCCGTTGGCGGCGTATCGGCTACACCAACTGAGAAGTAAACCTGTCTGATAATATCCTGGAACAAAGCGAAACTGATCCCGCTTGACAATCATTATTTCCTATTTATGTTAATTAACAAAAATAGAAAGAATTATGATGTCTGATCTTGTCTCAACCTTTGCCGCATTAGGAGACTCTACCCGCTTTGCCATCGTCGAACGTCTAATGAATTCGGGCGAACTTTCTGCCGGAGATTTGCAAAGCGTGGCGAAGATCTCAGCGCCTGCAATTTCCCGGCATTTGAAGGTACTTCGTGAGGCCGGCATAGTTTCCCAGCGGATAGACAAGCAGCGCAGGATATATTCGGTTGAACCGGAATCCGTCAAAGCCATCACCGACTGGACCATGTCTCATGAAGAATTTTGGAATGGCAGCCTGGACAGACTGGCCGCAGCATTGAAAAACGAGGATTGATTTTATGCCTAATCTTACAATCGAACGCACCTTCGATGCTGCTCCCGAAAAAGTATTCGACTACGTTTCAAAGACCGAACATCTCCTGAAATGGTGGGGCCCGGAAGGTATAACCCTGCCCGAATATGAGCTTGCATTCGACAGGAAAGGCCCCTGGCTTTCCGTGATGCAAAACCAGGATGGCAAGCGGTTCAAGGTCTCAGGCCATGTCACCCATGTCGACCCACCAAAATCGGTTGGCTTCACCTGGGCCTGGCACGACGAAAACGATGTACGAGGTGTCGAAAGCCACGTCACGATCAAGCTTGTTCCTGCGATAGGAGGTGGAACGACAATGGTTCTCAACCATGTCGATCTACCCGAGGAAAGCGCAGAAAACCACGAGCAAGGTTGGACATCATCACTGAAGAAACTCGAGCGTCTGCTCAGCTAGCAAGCTTAAAGAGGGAGGAAAATTTCATGGCAAAATTTATATTCGTTTATCACGGAGGAACTGCTCCAAAAGATCCGGCTGAGATGGAAAAAGTGATGGCGGCGTGGAATGCCTGGTATGGTGGAATGGGTGATAAACTCCTGGACGGCGGTGGCCCTGTCGGCATGTCTTCGACAGTAACTTCCGCAGGCACAACCGAAGATGGTGGTGCTAATCCGGTTTCCGGTTTTACGATCGTCGAAGCAGATGACAAACCAGCGGCCAACAAACTGGCGAGTGGTTGCCCAATCCTTGTTGATGGCGGCTCAGTGGAAGTGGCTGAAGTTATGTCGATGTAGTTACAGATCCAGGGCTTATTTCCCTGTCCAGACCGGCTTGGTCTTGGAAAGAAAAGCCTCCATGCCTGTCCGGAAATCCTGGCTCATATAACACAGGGTGATCAGGTCTGAATCCTCGACACTTCGAGAAATCCTGTTCCGGCGCATCGCTTCCTTTGTCGCATAAATTGTCAGCGGAGCCATCCCGGCCAATTGAGAAGACAATTCGCCAGCACGATCCATCAAAGCATTTTCATCAGCAACTACTTCACTTACAAGACCGATTGATTTTGCCTCGTCGGCAC
>JBPCWJ010000301.1:0-2586 GCA_051009635.1 Rhizobiaceae bacterium | reverse complement strand
CCGCCACACAGGCCCAAGAATATCGTGAGCGGATCATGGCGGCACTACCGCCTGACACAAAATTCGAGCCGCTGATGACGCTATATCTTACCGAGGACACCGATCCGGCAGATGTAAGCCTCGCCTTCCAAGATGGCGCAGCCAAAGCCGTAAAGCTTTATCCGGCTGGGGCCACTACCAATAGCCATAGCGGTGTACGGGATGTTGCGAAAATCATGCCCGTTCTGGAACGAATGGCGCAGATCGGCATGCCACTCTGTGTTCATGGTGAGGTAACCGATTCAGAAATTGACATTTTTGATCGGGAAGCCGTGTTTATAGAAAGAGTTCTGGATCCGCTTCGAAACGAGTTACCCGAACTAAGAATAGTGATGGAGCATGTCACGACCAGCAACGGCATTGATTACGTAAAATCGGCTGAACAAAATCTTGCTGCCACGATTACGGTCCATCACCTGATCATTAACCGGAATGCGATTCTGGCCGGAGGAATCCGTCCCCATTATTACTGCCTGCCGGTCGCCAAACGGGAGACACACCGGCTGGCGCTCCGGGCCGCTGCGGTTTCAGGAGACAAGCGGATTTTCCTCGGCACCGATTCAGCTCCCCATACTGATGCAAACAAAGAAATGGCCTGTGGTTGCGCAGGCTGTTTCACCGCATTGAATGCGATGGCTTGCCTGGCGCATGTGTTCGAGGAAGAAAATCGCCTTGAAGCGCTGGAGGGTTTTACCTCGCAGTTTGGGGCTGATTGGTACAAAATTAGACGAAACGAAACCACGATAACGCTGGTACGCCGCGAAAATCCGGTGGAGTATCCTTCCGGGATTACTACTGGAGAAGGTGCGGTGACGGTGTTTGATCCGATGTTTGAAATTTACTGGGAGGTCGAAAATTCATGAGCCGTACCGTCTATGTAAACGGTCAATATCTGCCGGAGGCGGAAGCAAAGATTTCGGTATTTGACCGGGCCTTTCTGTTTGCCGATGGCGTTTACGAGGTTTCTTCGGTGGTCGATGGAAAACTGGTCGATAATGCTGCGCATCTTGTGCGCTTACAGCGTTCGCTGGCGGAATTGAAGATCGATTTCCCCATGACCAATGAGGAGATTGAAGCGATCCAGATCGAGATGCTCGCCAGAAACAATCTGAGCGAGGGAGTTCTCTATTTGCAGGTCAGCAGAGGTGCAGCCGACCGGGATTTCAATCATCCGGAAGATCCGGAACCGTCTCTCGTCATGTTTACGCAGGTCAAACAGTTGCTCGAAAACCCCACTGCCCAAAGGGGCGTTTCGGTGATTACCCTGGATGATATCCGCTGGGGCAGGCGAGACATCAAGACGGTGCAATTGCTGGCGCCATCGCTGGCCAAGCAGGCGGCAGCGGAGGCTGGAGCCGATGATGCCTGGTTGATCGAAGATGGGCTGGTAACAGAAGGAACCTCCAATAATGCCTGGATTATCAAGAGCGGTACGCTGATCACCAGGCATTTGTCGAACGACATTTTGCACGGAATTACCCGCCGGGCCATTTTGCGAATTGCCGAGGAGGATGGTTTGAAATTTGAAGAGCGGCCATTCACTCCGGAGGAAGCCAAACAGGCCGATGAGGCGTTTTTCACCAGCGCTTCGGCCTTTGTCATGCCGGTCGTCAAAATAGATGATCAGCAGATCGGCAATGGTAATCCCGGAGCCGTCACCTGCAGGTTACGCGAGCTTTATATCGAGGAAGCAAAGCGATCGTGAATGCCTGATGCAGACCGGCTTGTGGTGATGGCATGTCCATGATCGAATAGTCGGGGTCGGTATTGAGCAATAATATCGATGCTTGCAGGTCCAATTTCGGTAGTCTGGAGATTGCTGCGTGTTTCTTTCGGTTTTTGACATATTCAAGATCTGCATCGGTCCATCGTCATCACATACGATGGGACCCATGGTTGCGGCCGCGCGATTTCTGGATGAAATACTGAACGGAGACTGGCCCCGACCAGCCGATGCAACCCCGGATCACCTTACCGTATCGCTGCATGGTTCGCTTGCCTATACCGGGATTGGCCATGCATCAGATCGCGCAATAATTCTCGGCCTTGCAGGTGAGCTGCCGGACAGGGTCGATCCCGACCAGATGGATGCGATTGTCGAAAACGTAAAATCGACACGAAGGATCAATCCCGCCGGTCACGATGGTTATCGTTTTAATCCGGAAACCGATCTCTTACTGGATCGCAAGACGCCGCTTCCCGGTCATGCCAACGGGATGCAGTTTTGCGCCTATGACAACATGCAGAGATTGTTATTGAAGCGTCATTACTTTTCGATTGGCGGCGGCTTTGTCGTTGATGAAAAAGAACTGGAAGATTTGAAAAACGGCGCGGTGTCGAAGGAAGAAACCAATGTTCCATTTCCCTTCACCAATGCCGGGGAAATGCTGTCGCTGACAGAAAAGTCCGGATTATCGATTGCAGCAATGAAGCGCTTGAACGAAGAGTCTCATGACAGTGCCGAGGTGTTTGACAGAAAACTCGATGAAATCTGGAAAGCGATGGATGGCTGTATCAATCGCGGTATCTCGCAGGATGGTATCATGC
>JBPCWJ010000300.1:0-2805 GCA_051009635.1 Rhizobiaceae bacterium | reverse complement strand
CTTACAGGCCGCGCCATGATTTTCTACCTGGTACTGGCGTTAGTCATTCTCTTCTTTATCGCTTATTTTCTTGGTGTTACCCGCGCCCGGTCCATCGCCGGGAATGATTTTTCAAAATTGCATTCCCGTCCTTCCTATCACGGTGGTTACCTTGCTCTGATGGCGACGGTTCCGGCAATCATTGTGCTGATTTGCTGGGGCCTGTTCTCCGGTACGATTATGGACCGGATCATCACATCCGAATTCGCCACCCAGCTTGCAGACAAATCCATACCCGAAATAGAAGCAATTTTGCGCGATGCCCGCGCAATTGCCTATGGCGGAATAGTTGGTTTTCGCGATGAATTAAAGGAAGCAGCCGCGCTTCGATACACTGAACTTTCTGCAACCGGTACGTGGATGCTTGTTGTTGTGGTGG
Organism: Rhizobiaceae bacterium; assembly: GCA_051009635.1. Taxonomy (GTDB): domain Bacteria; phylum Pseudomonadota; class Alphaproteobacteria; order Rhizobiales; family Rhizobiaceae; genus BOKV01. The sequence continues at coordinate 2,387 of JBPCWJ010000300.1, read as the reverse complement.
CGCTACTTTGCGCCGCAGGACTGTTCGTCGGATTGCGCAAGGTATCGCTTCGCCTGCGCGCGCGTCATTTCGTTGAACGTTTTTCGATGATATTGCTTATTGCATGTTCTGCAGTTGCCATCCTCACGACGATTGGCATTGTATTCTCCCTGATTTTCGAGACAGCAAGATTTTTTCAGAAAGTACCGTTTTTTGATTTTCTGTTTGGCCTGCACTGGTCACCCCAAAGCGCCTTTGAGGCGGCTGGCGATCAGGCTTCCGATGCCGATCTCGGATTAGTGTTTGGCGCAGTCCCGCTTTTTGCCGGAACATTTCTCATCACTGCGATAGCCATTCTGGTGGCGGCACCAATCGGCTTGATGGCTGCGATCTATTTGTCTGATTATGCCAGTTCGAAATTCCGTTCGATTGCCAAACCGGTTCTCGAAACCTTGGCGGGTATTCCCACCGTTGTTTATGGGTTTTTTGCCGCCTTGACCGTTGCTCCGGCAATAAGAGGCTGGGGAGAGGGAATTGGATTGAGCGTTTCTTCGGAATCGGCACTGGCAGCCGGTCTTGTCATGGGCATCATGATAATCCCGTTTGTGTCCTCACTTTCTGATGATGTTATCAATGCCGTGCCGCAATCCTTGAGGGACGGTTCGGCGGGGCTAGGGGCAACCAAATCAGAGACCATCCGCCGTGTCGTTCTGCCTGCTGCCTTGCCCGGCATCGTATCGGCGGTATTGCTGGCGATATCGCGTGCGGTAGGCGAGACCATGATCGTTGTCATGGCTGCTGGGTTGGCCGCCAATCTGACAATCAATCCCCTTGAGGCGGTTACAACCGTTACCGTCCAGATTGTTACACTTCTTGTCGGCGATCAGGAATTTGACAGTGCCAAGACGCTTGCTGCTTTTGCGCTGGGCTTGGTCCTGTTCTGCATTACGTTAGCGCTGAATGTAATCGCGCTTAAAGTTGTTCAAAAATATCGGGAACAATATGACTGACGCAGCCATCACGAACACGGGTATTCTTGATAACAAGACGGCGGCTGAAAGGCGTGCTGCCGGTATCCGGAAGCGCTTTGCAGCCGAAAGACGATTCAAGATGATTGGTCTTGGCGCTGTGCTGCTGGCAGGGTTTTTTCTTGTCTTGCTGCTTTCCACCGTGGTGGGGAAAGGGATTCCTGCCTTCACCTATTTCTACGCGAAAGTTCCCGTCGATTTGAGCGAAGTTTCCGCTGAAGATCCCGCTGCAACAAACTACGATACGATCATTCGTAATTCTGTGAAGGAATTATTTCCGTCAATGACATCCCGTCGCGATTCCAGGGTAGCGCGGTCAATACTATCGACCGGTTCCGGAATCGAACTGCGCAAGGAAGTTGTTGAAGATCCCGCGCTTGCCGGTGAACAGAGGCAGGTAGGCGTGCCGGTGTCCGACTTTGCTGACTTGTATCTAAAAGGTCTGACTGCAAGATTTATTGAAACAGCTCCGCATGCTTCATTGGATTTGCAGATCGAAGAAGACAGGGTTACCGGCAAGGCGTCTGCCCCGGTATTCAAGGATTTTCTCGCTTTGACAAAATCCGAACTGGTTAAACAGGCTGAAGTAATCTCCAAACGCATTACCGCAGAAGAGCGTGGACTGGCCCGCCAGACACAAATTGCAGGCGGTGCTGGGAGTGAAAAGGCGATCGAGGATGCCAACAAGGCGATACCGGTCATCAGGAATAATATTGAAAATCTGCGGGCGCAATTTGATGCACTAATTCAGCGAAGCGCATCAGCAGATGCCTCCGAAAAACTGGATACCAATCTGCCTTCACTTCTAATCTATGCAGATGGCGGGACCATCAAGGTGAATGAGGTTTCGCCGGACAGTTTTGTCGGGAGCGTCCTGCTTCCTCTTGATAATGATGCTCCGCTTCAAGCCGGAAGCTGGCAGGCCAAATCCATTTCAAGTCCTGAAAATGATCGCAAATTTTCAGACAGGGAAGTGGCTCTCATTGACAAGATGCAATCCCAAGACCTGATTGAGCGGCGCATCAATACGATCTTCCTGACAACAGGCGCCAGTCGAGAGCCGGAGCTTGCTGGTATTTGGGGCGCTGTTCTGGGTTCCTTCTACACCATGGTCGTTACGCTTCTCCTGTCATTTCCGGTTGGCGTGGCTGCGGCGATCTACCTCGAGGAATTTGCGCCAAAGAACAGGCTGACGGATTTCATCGAGGTAAATATCAACAATCTCGCCGCAGTACCTTCGATTGTGTTCGGATTATTGGGATTGGCTGTGTTCCTGAACTGGTTTTCCATGCCACGCTCCGCGCCGCTGGTCGGCGGCATGGTGCTTGCGTTGATGACACTGCCGACGATTATTATCGCTTCGCGTGCAGCATTGAAGGC
>JBPCWJ010000299.1:0-8220 GCA_051009635.1 Rhizobiaceae bacterium | reverse complement strand
GCCATTCTCTTGCGATGTTCGTTCCAAAGGGCATCGGAAAACGAATCGCCTGTCCCCATTGCCATATTGTCGGTTTGGGCGGTTAGCGGACGGTCTTCGAGATCTGAGGCGGTTTCAATACGTCTTGTGACCTGCGAGGCTGAGGGAAATTTAAGTTCACGAAGATGTTTCAGTGAATAGATGAGACCGCCTGCAAATGCCGCCAGCAACAGAAATCGCAACCAATCGGGCGTCCATTGCCAGATTCCTGCCCAGGAAACCGTAAGGAAAGCGATCACCACACAAATTGCAGGAATGGCCAGAGGCCAAAATGATTCCCATAGCAGGTTGAGCCCGGCCCAGAACCTGACAAGGTAGCCGGACCGGTTTGATGACCGGGCTTGATCTGCAGGTGCCAAATTATTCAGATCAGTTTCCACCAATGGCTTTCAGAGTTGTTTGCACAACCCTAATCTAGCACAGAAAGCGGCGTTTTCGAGAGACACAGGGAAAATTCGGTAAATTGTAAGTGAGATTTGCCGGCGTTTGGTTCTGACGGCAGACCAAGTCAGTCTTCAAGCCAGGCCGGCAGGCTGTCCATGCCGATCAGGGATTCATAGTCGGGACGGGGGCGAATTATGTGGAACTGTGCACCTTTGACCAGGACTTCAGGCACCAGAAGCCGCGAATTATAGGTGCCGGACTGAACAGCTCCATATGCACCCGCCGATCCTATGGCGTAAAAGTCACCGGGTGCCATTTCCGGCATTTGGCGGTCGAGCGCGATATAATCACCGGTCTCGCAGACCGGGCCAACCAGATCGCAGGTTGTTTTTGGTGCACCGGGAGCCGGTTCCCTTACCGGCAGGATTTCATGCCAGGCATCATACAGGGTAGGACGAATCAGGTCGTTCATGGCGGTATTGCCAATGACAAATGATTTGTCCTCGCCTGATTTGACGTAAATTACCTCGCCGACCAGAATCCCGGCATTTCCTGCGATCAGGCGTCCGGGCTCGAATATGATGGTGCAATCAAGCGAGCGGACATGTTTCTTGACAACATCTGCATAGGCACCAGGGTCCGGTGGCGGCATGTTGTCCTTGCGATAGGGGATGCCCAGGCCGCCGCCGAGATCGACATGGTCAATTTCGTGGCCGTCCGCCCTCAATTGGCGAATCAAGCCTTCAAGACGGCCAAATGCCCGATCAAAAGGTTCAAGATCGGTAATCTGGCTGCCGATATGCATGTCGATACCGGTGACCTTGATGCCGGGAAGGGTCGCTGCCAGTGCATAGATGTCGTTGGCTTCAGACCACGGAATTCCAAACTTGTCGCCTTTTTTTCCCGTTGAAATCTTGGCATGGGTGCCGGCATCAATATCAGGATTGATCCGAAAGGAGACGTTGGCAGTCTCGCCGAGCGCTACAGCGCGCTCAGACAGATTCCTTAGTTCGGGGACAGATTCCACGTTGAAGCATAAAATTCCGGCATCCAGGCCAGCATCCAGTTCGTCGCTGGTCTTGCCGACACCTGAAAACATGATCTTTTCAGGTGGAATTCCTGCTTTCAATGCCCTCAGTAGTTCACCCATCGACACAACATCGGCACCAGAACCCAGCCTGGCCAAAGTTGTTAGAACCGCCTGATTGGAGTTTGCCTTCAACGCATAACAAACAAGTGCGGGAATATCCTCAAAGGCAGCAGTAAACACGTTGTAATGGCGCTCAAGCGTAGCCGTCGAGTAGCAGTAGAAAGGCGTTCCGACGGCTTCCGCTATTGCCGGAATCGCTACGTCCTCGGCATGGAGGAGGCCGTTTCTGTATTCAAAATGGTTCAAGGCGTGGTTCCGGCGATTACTTTAGAGAAGGGGATCGAGAATAAATGGGCGATCCGGTTTTTCGGGAGCCCTCTCAAGCGGGTTGCCGGCCTCATCCGTTGATATGATGCTCGTATCCGGGGGCGCTTCAGGCGACCCCCTGCGTCCACACGCGCTGATGGAAAGTGCGAGCGCCAGCAAAACCGTCACCGATAGTGTCAGTCTGAACATCTTGTTTGTACCTACAGATATCACCGCAAATCTCCATATCCGGCGAAACGCAACGGGTGGCAGTTGTTATTCGCCAAGGACGTCTGAATGTCAAACGCACTTTGCCCGATAAATGCGACCAATCAGCGAATAATACGCTGGCGCCAGTATTTGACCTGCTCGGCTACATTTTCAGGCGATGTTCCACCAAAACTGGTCCGGCTTGCAATGGACTTTTCTACTGACAGGACGTCAAAAACACCGGCATTAATCCGGTCATTGATTGCCTTTAGATCTTCAAGGGACAATTCTTCCAATCCGCAGCCCTTTTCCTCTGCCAATGCGACTGCCCGCCCTGTGACATGGTGGGCTTCGCGGAAGGGAATACCGGTTTCACGGACCAGCCAGTCTGCCAGATCGGTTGCAATTGCAAACCCGGAATTTGCAGCCGCAGCCATCGCCTCGGTGTTTACCGTCATGTCTGCCACCATGCCGGTCATTGCCAGGATTGCCAGCTCGATATTTTCGGCTGCATCGAACACCGCTTCCTTGTCTTCCTGCATGTCCTTGGAATAGGTGAGCGGAAGTCCCTTCATTACGGTCAGCAGCGCAATTAATGCTCCGTTGATTCTTCCGGTCTTGGCCCGCACCAATTCGGCTGCATCCGGATTGCGCTTCTGCGGCATGATGGAAGAACCTGTTGAGAACTTGTCCGACATGGTCACGAAACCGAATTGCGGTGTCGACCAAATAACAATTTCTTCCGCGAGCCGTGAGAGATGTGTTGCGCAAATTGCGGTTGCCGACAGGAACTCAAGCGCAAAGTCCCGATCAGAAACCGAATCGAGCGAATTACGCGTCGGCTCACGGAAACCCAGAGCGTTTGCGGTCATCTTTCGATCTATGGAAAATCCGGTACCAGCCAGTGCGGCTGCACCCAACGGACATTCATCCATACGTTCGATTGCGTCGCCAAATCTGGAATGGTCGCGGGCAAACATTTCCACATAGGCCAGGCAGTGGTGGCCAAATGTCACAGGTTGCGCGGTTTGCAAATGCGTAAATCCCGGCATGACATCGCCTGCATGGTTCTCGGCCTTGTCCAGCAACACGCCAATCAGCTCATCCAGCAATGCCAGATTCTTTTGTGCGGTTTCCTTTACCCAAAGCCGGAAATCCAGCGCCACCTGGTCATTTCTTGATCGGGCCGTGTGCAGCCTTCCGGCTGCGGGGCCGATCAGTTCTGCAAGACGTGCCTCGATATTCATGTGAATGTCTTCAAGGGCTGCAGAAAATTTGAACTCACCGGCCTCGATTTCTGACAATATTGTGTCTAGACCGTGAAGGATCGCTTCGGCATCAGAGGCGGAGATTATTTCCTGACTGGCGAGCATTTGTGCATGAGCCTTCGAACCCGCAATATCCTGGGCGTACAATTTGACGTCGAAGTCGATGGAGGCGTTGATTGCCTCCATGACAGCATCGGGGCCGGAAGAAAAACGGCCGCCCCACATCTTGTTACCGGAATCGGTATCGCTCATTTTTGTTCTCCGGGAGCTTAAAACCTTGAAACTGAATACTCGGACATTGGTTAGCCTGGCCCTATTGGTTGGCATAGGCGTTGTTGTCTTTGGCGCGGTATACGGGATTTGGGGTTCTGTTGGCAATCACGAGCAGCAAGCCAATGCGTGTAAAGGTTCACAGATACTGGCAAAAAGGCTTGAGGGGCTGAATAACGGACAGGTCGCGGCCTTCATAATCGGGGATGAGGCAAAACCGTTAGGCGAATTGACCTTCAAGGATGAAAACGGCGTAGCCGGTAGCCTAGAGGATTATCGAGGCAAAACGGTGTTATTGAATCTTTGGGCTACATGGTGCGCCCCATGCAGGGAGGAAATGCCCGCGCTAGACGCATTACAGCAAGCTATGGGTGGGGATGAATTTGAGGTGCTTCCGATAAGCGTTGATCTTGGTGATGATGTTAAGCCGAAAAATTTCTACCGTGAAACCGGCATAAAATCGCTACCCTTCCGGCATGATGGTACGATGTCGGTATTCAATGATCTCAAGAAAATGAGCCTTGCTGTCGGGATGCCCGTAACAATTTTGGTCGATGGCGAGGGTTGTGCACTAGGCGCGATGAATGGCCCTGCCGACTGGGCGAGCGAAGATGCCAAGGCAATGATCCGGGCCGTATTGGGAAAGAGCGAAGCGTCCTGACAGGCGGAAAAAACTTCTATCTGGTCGGAACCGGCTCGTCGCCCCGGTAGTCATAAAAACCGCGACCGGTTTTGCGGCCCAGCCAACCGGCTTCGACATATTTCACCAGTAATGGACATGGGCGGTATTTGCTGTCCGACAAGCCGTCATGCAGGACCTGCATGATCGACAGGCAGGTATCAAGACCAATGAAATCGGCAAGCTGGAGCGGACCCATGGGGTGATTGGCGCCAAGTTTCATGGCTGTATCTATGCCCTCAACCGTGCCAACACCTTCATAGAGGGTATAGATTGCTTCATTGATCATCGGCAACAGGATGCGGTTCACCATGAAGCCGGGGAAATCCTCGGAAACGGCGACGGTCTTGTCGAGCGAAGCGACGAAGGCCAATGCTGATTGGTAAGTTTCGTCAGCGGTGGCAATGCCGCGCACAAGCTCGACCAGCTTCATGACGGGTACAGGATTCATGAAGTGGATGCCGATGAACCGTTCAGGACGATCTGTCGCAGAGGCCAGGCGCGTGATTGAAATGGATGAGGTGTTTGAAGCAAGGACACCTTCCGGATTCAGGATCGGACACAGGGTGGCATAAATATTGCGCTTTATTGCCTCATTTTCCGTTGCTGCCTCTATAACAAGATCACAACTGGCAAGATCTTCCATCTGTGGGGCAGCCCCAAGCAGGGAAATTGCCTTCTCACGTTCCTTTTCGGAAATTTTCTCCGAAGAAGCCTGCCGGGCGAGGTTGCCGCTGATTGTCGCCAGGCCTGATTCTACATTGTCGGAACTTAGATCATTCAACAGGACCTCATAGCCTGCCAGCGCACAAACATGGGCAATTCCGCTGCCCATCTGTCCGGCCCCAATAACGCCGATCTTGTTGAACTTTCCTGCCATCATTTCACTCCAAACATCAGTTCCGCATAATACGGATTTCGCAATGCCTACAGTAACACATTCTAGGGTAACTTTGACTACCGGTCTGCCACCTCTTTAGTCCAGTGCTTTTTCAAACTGCGGCAATACGTCAAACAGGTCTGCGACCAGCCCGTAATCGGCAACCTGGAAGATCGGAGCTTCCTCATCCTTGTTGATTGCCACGATTACCTTGGAATCCTTCATTCCGGCGAGGTGCTGAATGGCACCGGAAATTCCGCAGGCAATGTAGAGATCGGGAGCGACAACCTTTCCGGTCTGACCGACCTGCCAGTCATTGGGTGCGTAACCGGCGTCGACCGCTGCGCGCGAAGCGCCAATTGCAGCACCAAGTTTGTCAGCGACAGGAATGATAACTTCCTGAAATTTTTCTGCTGAACCAAGAGCGCGACCACCAGAGATAATGATTTTTGCCGATGTCAGTTCCGGGCGGTCTCCACCAGAAAGTTTTGCCTCGACAAACTTGGTCAAGCCGGGATCTCCTGCAGGATCGGTCTGTTCGATTGTGGTTGAACCACTTTCGCCAACTGCCTGGAAACCCGCAGTACGAATCGTGATAACCTTTTTTGGATCCGAGGTCTGGACAGTTTGAATTGCATTGCCGGCATAGATCGGGCGCTCGAACGTGTCGGGAGCCTTTACCTCGGTTATTTCCGATATCTGCATCACATCCAGCAAGGCGGCAACGCGCGGCATGATGTTCTTGCCGGATGTGGTGGCTGCCGCAACCAATGTGCCGTAATTGTCAGATAGCTTGAGCATCAAGGCGGTGACCGGTTCGGCCATCTGGTGTTCATATTCCGGGCTGTCTGCAACAAGAACCTTGTTAACGCCGTCAAGCTTTGCTGCTTCTTCTGCGGCAGGTGAGCAATTGTGGCCGGCAACGAGGATGTCGATCGAACCACCGATTTGCGCTGCTGCCGCGAGCGCCTTTGCAGTCTGGTCTGAAAGTGCCGAGTTTTCGTGATCTGCGAGCAATAGTATAGACATTTTGTTTTCCTTTCGCCCGGTTACAGCACGCCGGCTTCGTTTTTCAGTTTGTCAACAAGTTCTTCAACGGATTCAACCTTGACGCCTGCCTGTCTCGCGGGCGGTTCAACCGTGGAGAGAACTTTCAGTCTTGGGGTGACATCGACACCGTAATCATCGGGTGATTTTTCATCGAGGGGTTTCTTCTTCGCCTTCATGATATTGGGAAGAGATGCATAGCGCGGTTCATTGAGGCGCAGATCGGTGGTTACGATAAGGGGCATTTTCGCCTCTATCGTTTGTAGTCCGCCATCCACTTCGCGGGTGATTGTCGCCTTGTCGCCATCAATCTCGAGTTTTGAGGCAAAGGTCGCCTGGCTCCAGCCCAAAAGTGCGGACAGCATCTGACCAGTCTGGTTTGCATCATCGTCAATTGCCTGTTTTCCCAGGATCACCAGGCCCGGCTTTTCCTCTTCGACGACGGCCTTCAGAATCTTTGCCACGGCGAGCGGCTCGGTAAGCGTATCTGTCTTTACGAGGATGCCGCGATCTGCTCCCATTGCCAGAGCGGTCCGGATTGTCTCCTGAGACTGCTGCGGTCCAATCGATACGATGATGATCTCTTCAGCCTTGCCTGCTTCCTTGAGACGAAGTGCCTCTTCAACGGAAATCTCGTCAAACGGATTCATTGACATTTTGACGTTTGTAAGTTCAACGCCCGATCCGTCAGATTTGACCCTGATCTTGACGTTGTAATCGACGACACGTTTGACCGGCACCAGAATTTTCATGACTTGTCCCTTTTCCCACGGCGAGAAACAATTTGCCCGGTCTGATTGCTTACTTGGGTTAGCCAGGCGAATTAAGCTGCGTAGTTGAAAAATACGCCATAAACAGGCGCATTGGATTATGGCGAGCGTCTAAACTTCCGGCGATAGCACGTCAATAGAAAGTTTATGGCTCTAGTCGAATGTATAACTGTTCTGACCCTAGTCTTCCCTGCGTGGCTGCCTGCCCCAAGGGGAAGGTATCTGATCTTGCGGATTCTTGTTTTCCTGATCATCGGGCGGCACTTCTGAAGGCTGACCCGGCAGCGGGTATCCTTCTTCGGCAACCGCCGGGGGAGGGACGGGCGGAATTACCTCGTCCACCGGCTTTCGGTCGAATAAGGGTACATCGCGCCGTTTCATGATTGGCAGCAAGATGCCTCCGGCAATTATTCCACCTACATGTGCCGCCCAGGAAACCTTGTCCTCACCTGTAATGAAAAGGTTGGCGATCTGGAAAATGATCCAGGCCCCAATTACCCAAAGCGCGGAAAGACGGAGCGGAATACGGCCTAATGCGAGTATCCAGACCTTAACGTTTGGATGCAGCAATACATAGGCGGTGATTATACCTGCAGCGGCACCTGACGCACCGATCAGGGGAGAGGTTGATTCAGGATGGATGAGGGAATGCATGAGCGCTGCTGCTGCAGCGCAGGCAATGAAAAATATGATAAACCGGAAATGGCCCATTGCATCCTCGACATTGTCGCCGAAAACCCAGATGAACAGCATGTTTCCAGCCAGATGCATGAAATCCCCATGCAGGAATGAGTAGGTGACGTAATGTGTGTAGGCGGGCAGGATATCGTAGGCGGCCGGCAGGCTCTGATAGCCATTGGCGACCGCCGGTATGAATCCGTAGGAATAGATAGCGGCGCGGTAAAAATCCTCACCGGCGAATAGACGGGTTCCAAACACGACCCATAGGAGAACATTTGCGATGATGATGGCAAAGGTTACGTATTGCAGGCGAATGTGCCTGAGATAGTTTGCGTCGTGAAGCGGAATGAACAATTCTGTTTGTGTCCAAATCTGGCGTTAAAACAACATTCCAGCCAATCCGTCATTCATCGGTTTTGACCAGGAACCCAAAGAACATCGCCTTTTCCGCCGTCATTGACAACGCGTGCAGCAACAAAAAGGAAATCGGACACCCGATTAATGTAGTGAATACATGGTGCGCCGACGGTTTCTTGCTCGGATAGCTTGACGATCAGGCGCTCGGCCCTTCTGGTTACCGTGCGGGCAACGTGAAG
>JBPCWJ010000298.1:0-5253 GCA_051009635.1 Rhizobiaceae bacterium | reverse complement strand
CATTTGGCCGTTGGGCCAACAGTCTCAGCCACATATATTGGGCGACATTGGTGTCCTGATATTCATCAACCAGGATGTAGCGGAACTTGCCATGATACTCAGCCAGGACATCGGGGTTTTCCCGGAGCAGGCGAATAGATTCAGTCAGAAGGTCACCGAAATCCACTGCGTTTAGGGTTTTCAGCCGCTCCTGATATTCCTGGTAAAGCTGGCGGCCCTTTCCGTCAGCAAAGGCTCGGGAATCACCCTCGGTAATAGCATCCGGCGCCAAGCCCTTGTTTTTCCAATTGTCTATATGCGCGGCAAGCTGGCGTGCAGGCCAGCGCTTGTCGTCAATTCCCGCCGCCCGGATAAGCTGTTTGAGCAGGCGGATTTGGTCGTCAGTATCCAGAATTGTGAAGTTTGAATTCAGCCCGGCCAATTCGGCATGGCGGCGCAGCATCCTCGCGCCAATGGAGTGGAAGGTGCCAAGCCAGGGCATGCCCTCCACCTGTTCACCAACATAGTGCCCGATCCGATCCTTCATTTCGCGGGCGGCCTTGTTGGTGAAAGTCACGGCCAGAATCTGCGAGGGCCAGGCTTTTCCGGTTGCCAGAATATGGGCGATACGGGAGGTAAGCACGCGTGTCTTTCCGGTCCCGGCTCCGGCCAGCACCAGAAGCGGGCCCTCGGTTGATTCTACCGCGTCGCGTTGTTCGGGATTCAGGCTGTCCAGCCATGGGGTCTCCGGCCCGCGTCTGGTCTCCAGAGCGCGAGCGGCGATACCTCCAGCAGGGGAGTGGTCCTGTCTATCTTCTTGCGGTTTGGCCATTCGCCGAATTTAGTGATTCGAACGCAAAAAGGAAGGAAAAGCGTAAGGTAAATCAGCATTGGCATATATATGCCGAAAGTTCGCCGCACTGCGCATGTCCAATTGCGAGAGAATATCAGCCTGAGGCAGCTCCTCCACTAACGGAAACTTGTAAATGATTCCAATGATGTGGCTTGTTGTTTGCGGACTTTAAGGCCAATTATTGGGAACCTATATAGAGGATCTCGCGTGTGAAGACGGTTACCAAAAGTTTGTTGATCATATTTGTCATTTTTCTGTTTCCGGCTAGCCTGTCGCTTGCCTGGTGGTATTTTGCCGACCGTCCACAAAGTTGGCGAAATGCTGACTGGGGCAGTTCAGGCCTGTTGCCACCTGCATCGGAGAATAAAGAGGCGGTCATCCATGTGATGGCTGCCAGAACGGGCGGGCTGAAGGGCGCGCTATCGGTACATTCCTGGATTGTGACCAAACGCAAGGGGCAGGCCAGATATGACCGGTATGACAAGGTTGGCTGGGGGCGTCCGGTGCGCAAGAACGAGTTTCCCGCTGATGGCCTCTGGTATTCCAACGAACCGTTTTTTGTGAAAACGGTCAGAGGGATTGAGGCAGAACGCCTGATACCCGAGGTGGAAACTGCGATAGAAAGCTATATGGCAAGTTTCCCCAATGGATACCGGCTTTGGCCCGGCCCCAACTCAAACTCCTTTGTTGCGCATGTTCTCCGGGAAGTAACACAACTTGATGCTATTTTGCCTTCAAATGCCGTCGGCAGGGACTATCTTGCCGGATCAGGGATTACGGTAGACCGGGATGGACGTGACTATCATCTGTCGCTGTTCGGATTGGCTGGCGTTGCATTTGGCCTCCGAAGCGGATTTGAAGTCCATCTGCTGGGATTGGTTGCGGGCATCGATGTACTCAGGCCCGGCATCAAAATTCCTGCAATTGGGCGTGTGGGATTGTAGTTTGGATTGTCTTGATCTCGAGATAGTTTCCAAACCGGATTGACACTCTTGTAGATTACCCAATATTGCCGGGGTTCCGATCCTGGTTTTCTCCAGAAGTTTCCAGCCAATATCAGTGAGTAAATATCATGAAATACCGTAAACTCGGCCGTACCGATATGGAAGTCAGCGAAATCTGCCTCGGCACCATGACCTTGGGCACGCAGAATTCAGAAGCTGAGGGTCATGCCCAGATTGACATGGCGGTCGAGGCGGGGGTGAATTTCATCGATACCGCCGAGATCTATCCTACCACTCCCATGAAAAAGGAGACTTGCGGGCGCACCGAGGAAATCCTCGGAAGCTGGCTGGCCAATTCCGGCAAGCGGGGAGACGTAATTGTCGCGACAAAAGTGCCAGGGCAGGGTTCGTTGGTACTGGGTGATCAACGGGTGGACGGAAAAATTCTGAGCAGCGCACTCGAGGCCAGTCTCAAGCGGCTGCGGACCGATTACATCGATCTTTATCAACTGCATTGGCCCAATCGCGGCTCCTATCACTTCCGCCGTTGCTGGAATTATGACCCCACCACACAGGATGTGGGTGATCTCGATGGCGAGATCGACGATATGCTGGGCGAGGTACAGAAGCTTGTCGGCGAAGGCAAAATACGTGCTTTCGGTTTGTCGAACGAGACTGCCTGGGGAACCACAAGGTGGCTGAAGGCGGCTGAAGAGGCTGACTTGCCGAGGGTCGCCTCCATGCAGAACGAATATAGCCTTCTTTGCCGCTATTATGATCTGGACATGGCCGAGGTCAGCATTCGTGAAGATATCGGCTTGCTGGCCTATTCGCCTTTGGCTGCGGGGCTGTTGTCCGGCAAATATGTTGATGGTGATGTTCCAGCAGGCACCCGTATGTCCATGCAGGCAGGCCTGAATGGTCGCAACAATGAAATCAGCAGACAGGCGGTGAAGGCATATAGTGATCTTGCGAGAGAGAACGGGATTTCGTTCGATCAGATGTCGCTGGCATTTTGCCTTGGCAGGCCGTTCATGACGTCGGTGATTATTGGTGCGACAACCATGGAGCAATTGGAAAGTAATCTCGGCAGTGTCGATCTTGAACTAAGCGAAGCTGTGCTGGATGGCATTGCAGAGATTTACAAACAATATCCGGTGCCGATGTAGCGCAATGGAAGCTGGCTTGAATTTGTTCTAACGGGCTATGCGAAGTTCGGAGATTTCATTTCCTATTGCCGCCATGGTGTCGGCAATCGCGTCTCCGCTTACGTCATAATAGTATTTTTGTCCGTTACGGCCCACCGATGCACAATGGTACAGCAAGTCTTTTACCGATGAGCCATCCGCAACATCATAGGCAATGGTGAAAATCTTGATCGCGGCTTCGTTGTCCGCGTCAACAATAGACTTGATATTGTCGCAGGTGGTCTTGGTCTTGATGTTCATTGCGGCGGTGTTGGATTCCCAACCGCCCAGACCTTCGAGTACCCGTTCCTCCCTTCCATATCCCCAGGGATAATATTCGGTCTCGTTGCGGGTCCATTGGTTTGGATAGGTATTATTACCGTCCGACAATATGATGATGTATTTGTCATTTTCAGGCACGGTATAGGCTCGCCCTTGGGTAAATGGGGATCCCGAGGAAAGTGTTCTCCATCCCCATGCCAGCCCGGCCTGCACATTGGTGTATCCCCCTGCATCCATTGCCAGGATGGCATTTATCGCTGATAGCTGATTGGACGTAAGCGGCAATAGAGGATCGGTAGTGCAGCCCTGGTTTGGCCCCCAATCGCCCATGTCACGGCTGCGGTTATAGCCTAGCCGGTCATTATAGCTGCGCCGGTAGTCGTTATAGCTGGTCCAGGCAGCACCTGGATAATATTTTGCGGTCCAGCTCTGGCGTCTGTGCTGTTTTGTGTAGTTGCCGGAGTTCGAACCGGTTTTCGGATAATCCGGTCCCGGCCGCGCGTAATCATCGAGATAGTTGTTTCGATAATCGTCATCTTCATAATAACGGTAATTTGGCTCGTCGGGTGCGAACATCGGTACGAATAATGTGTCCGGGTCCAGATCATCCGGTGCGGTGTCTGTCGTGTTGTAGGTGCCGGGACGCATTTCTACACAGCCTTCCCAATCCGTCTCGATTGCATCGAAGAGCGTCCATCTTGTCAGCCAGGTAGAATCATAGGCTGAAATTCCGGAGGGAAGCGGATCGGGTGGATTTGGTCCGACCGAGTTGGTAGTCGTGCTGGCGGAACGAAATCCATCACTGGCGGCATAGGCGCCGGTCCAGGGGTCACCATTGGTGTTGGTTCCAATCCAGTCGAGATGTTCGTGATGGATTGATGACCAGCCATTCATGTCGAGCCAATCTGCGCCGCGATATTGCGAACCGACATTGACGGAGCTCCCAAATGGCACGACAGATACGCGGACGGGGTCGGGCTTATTGCTCAATGCTGCGATGGAATGTAGCGAGTTGATCAGATCGACTGCCGCAAGACGCGCCTGCGTAATACGGCTGGCACCTGAGCTTCCGGTCGAACTACTCATTGATCCGGAATTATCCATGACAATTGCAATTTCAGCGGTTCTGTTTCCAGCGGCCACTTCAGATGTGATGGTCATCGGAAATTCTTCAACGCCGATAAAGGCACCAAAGTGGGTTTTCTTGGTATAGCTTGCAGTCAAAAGAACACGGGTACCACCGACCTGCTGCTGGTTTGCGGCAAAAGTGAAGCCAACCTTGTCTGGCTCAACACTTGAATCGAGATTTGCATCGAAAAAACTTCGCGAATAGGCGGAAAGATAATCGGTATCCATGGTAACCGATAATTCTTTGGCGGTTGCAAGCGCAGAGGCGTCCAGCGCCTCCTGCAGTGCGGCCCGCGTCTGTGACAGTTCGGTATATTCGATGGATGCACCGACCGAGCCAAGGACAGGCACAATCAGCAGCCCGAACATCGGCGCATAAGAGGCTTTGGTATCCGCCAGGAATGATAAGAACTTTTTCAAAATGGCCCCCTGCCACTGAATTTGCTCTATAAAAATGCAGAACAGACCATCTATAGGCCGAAACAGGTTTTAAATTGGTTGGCAGAAACGCTCGAATTTTATGTAATTTGGTCAGAACTGACCCTAATGATGATGCTCTTCTTCGCTGGCCTCAACCAGCGCCTTATTGAAATATCTCAGAGCGCGTACCTGGTCTGCCCAGCCGACAATCGTCTCACGGGCGTTTTCTTCGACAACTGGTAACCTTTCATAACCACCGCTATCAAAAGTACGCAGTGCTTTTTCCAATGTGTCTGACGGATGGAGCACCGGCAAAGCGTCCGGATCTTCCAACTGGTTGTTTTCTTCCTCAGATAGCGGGATCATGAAATCACGAACCCGTTGTGCACGCATGACATGGCGGGATGGTCCATCTGCGACGAACAGCCCCCGCATTTCCAACTGCCATTGGAAGAAGGAG
>JBPCWJ010000297.1:0-6654 GCA_051009635.1 Rhizobiaceae bacterium | reverse complement strand
GCTATTGTCTCTGCCGGTATTGGCCGGTGCGATAACCATGCTGTTGACGGACAGAAATTTCGGAACAACGTTCTTTACGCCGGACGGCGGAGGTGATCCGATCCTGTTCCAGCATCTGTTCTGGTTCTTTGGACACCCTGAGGTCTATATCCTCATCCTTCCCGGCTTCGGCATAGTAAGCCACATCGTATCAACATTCTCCAACAAGCCTGTATTCGGCTATATGGGAATGGCGATGGCGATGGTTGCAATCGGTGCAGTTGGCTTCATCGTTTGGGCACACCACATGTACACTGTCGGATTGTCACTCGATACACAGCGCTACTTTGTGTTTGCGACCATGGTGATTGCAGTGCCGACCGGTGTGAAAATCTTTTCCTGGATTGCCACCATGTGGGGCGGATCGATTACTTTCCGTACACCCATGATTTGGGCAATCGGGTTTATTTTCCTTTTCACCGTTGGTGGCGTAACCGGGGTTCAACTGGCAAACGCCGGTCTCGACCGTGCATTCCACGATACTTACTATGTTGTCGCTCACTTCCACTACGTTCTGTCGCTGGGCGCGGTGTTCGCGATTTTCTCAGCCTGGTACTATTGGTTCCCGAAGATGACCGGGTACATGTATAATTCCTTCCTGGCGAAATCACATTTCTGGTTGACCTTCATCGGCGTTAACCTGGTCTTCTTCCCGCAGCATTTCCTTGGTCTGGCTGGCATGCCGCGCCGCTATGTTGATTATCCTGATGCCTATGCAGGCTGGAACTATGTTTCCTCGATCGGGTCCTACATATCGGCGTTTGCCATACTGATCTTCCTCTGGAGCATCCTTGAAGCATTCATGAAGAAGCGTGAAGCGGGAGACAATCCGTGGGGAGAAGGCGCAACAACGCTTGAATGGCAATTGCCATCACCGCCGCCTTACCACCAGTGGGAAAAGCTTCCGGTATTCAAATAGGATCAAAACTGTTCGGTTGCCTCTTGGTGTCCGGACAGCAGCTTGCAGGATTTTGATATGGCGTTAGCTGAAAACACCAACCCGGTTGCTGAAATTTCCAACGCAATGCCGCGCGATTATTTCGAGCTCTTAAAGCCGCGCGTCATGTCATTGGTAGTCTTTACAGCGCTCGTTGGCATGTTGATCGCTCCCGTCTCCACAGGACCTGCCTTGGGTGCTATCGCCATTCTTTGCATTGCAGTTGGCGCAGGTGCATCCGGCGCATTGAACATGTGGTATGACGCCGATATTGACGCGGTAATGAGCAGAACAGCGTCGAGGCCAATTCCGGGTAAACGGGTCACGCCTCAAGAAGCTTTCGCATTTGGTCTGGTACTTTCAGCATTTTCCATCGTCACGCTGGGCCTTTTGACCAACTGGGTCGCTGGTGGGCTGCTTGCCTTCACAATCTTTTTCTATGCTGTCATCTATACAGCCTGGTTAAAACGCTCAACGCCGCAAAACATCGTTATTGGCGGGGCCGCTGGTGCATTTCCACCTGTCATTGGATGGGCAGCAATGACCGGTTCCATAAGCGTTGAACCGCTGGTCCTGTTCCTGATCATCTTTCTTTGGACACCACCGCATTTCTGGGCTCTCGCATTGTTCCGTTCATCCGATTACGAGAAAGCATCCATCCCGATGATGCCGAATGTTGCTGGCGACAGGTCAACGCGATTGCAGATCCTGTTTTATTCGGTGCTGCTTGCAATATCTGGTGTCTCTCCCTGGTATTTCGGTATGGCCGGTACTGGCTATACGATTCTGGCATCCTTGTTGGGATTAAACTTTATTCGACTGGCATGGCTTGTGGTGAAAGATGCCAAGGGCGATGAAAACAAGGCGGCCAAGAAACTGTTTGGTTTCTCCATATTTTATCTTTTCGCATTGTTCGCGGCCCTGCTTGCCGAAAACCTGATGATCGGGATTTTGTAGATCATGGAAACAGGAAAACAGGTTGAGCTGACAGAACAACAAAGAAAGTCCAGGCGGGCCAGAAACATAGCGCTGGCGCTTGTCCTGGGTGGATTTGCAGTAATTTTGTATATTGGTACCTGGGCAAAATTCGGTGCCAATATCCTGAACCGGGCGCTGTGAACGGTGGCCGGATAAGAACCTGAACATGGGAAACATGCACGAAACAACCGGACCAGATAGGGCAAAGATGCAAATGCGCAATTCACGCGTTGTTTTTGCTTGCCTGGCCGTGGTGGTTGGCATGGGTGGATTGGCCTATGCATCCGTTCCCCTTTATCAGCTATTTTGCCAGGTGACCGGATATGGCGGCACGACACAACGGGCCACCAATTCCCAAGGTATCGAGATTCTCGATCGTGAGGCGACAGTACGTTTCGATGCCAATACCGCTCCGGATCTGGATTGGGATTTCAAGCCGGTGCAGCGCTCCGTCAAGGTAAAACTCGGCGAAATGACCCAAATCAGCTATACGATCGAGAATAATACCGATCGAGTACTTCAGGGCAGCGCGACGTTCAATGTCACCCCGCAATCAGTCGGGGCTTATTTCAACAAGATTGAATGCTTCTGCTTTACCGAAACCATGGTCGAGCCAGGCGAGAAGCTTGAAATGCCCGTGGTATTTTATCTTGACCCGGAGATGGTAGAAAGCGAAGAGGTTGCAGACATACAAACTGTAACGCTTTCCTATACGTTTTTCGCGTCAGAACCAGATCAGGACACACTAAGTTCTAACACTATCGAAAAATCGGCAGGCTCTGCCGGGGGTTAAATTGAGTTTTCTGCCGTCAAGGCAGAGCATGAATGCAAGGATTGGGAGCAAGAACATGGCCGACGGTCACGAAGTAAACCACGAATATCACATCCTGGATCCGAGCCCATGGCCGCTTATTGGCGGTATAGGGGCTCTGATTATGGCGATCGGTGGTGTTGGCTATATGCGCTGGCTTTCCGATGATCAGTTCCTGTTCGCCGGGATGGATTTGGCGACACCCTGGCTGTTCTTCATCGGCTTGTTGGTTGTTCTTTACACCATGTTCTCCTGGTGGGCGGACACAATCAAGGAAAGCCACGAAGGCTACCATACAAAGGTGGTTTCCTTGCATCTGCGTTACGGCATGATCATGTTCATTGCCTCAGAGGTTATGTTCTTCGTAGCCTGGTTCTGGGCATTCTTCGACGCCAGTCTGTTCGCGGACGAGGCGATACAATACTCCAGGGTGGAATATACCGGCGGTCACTGGCCTCCTGATGGTATTAAAGTACTGGACCCCTGGCATCTTCCCCTGTTCAATACAATCATTCTGCTTCTGTCAGGAACGACTGTTACCTGGGCTCACCATGCATTGCTTCACAATCAACGCGGAATGCTCAAGGGCATGCTGGCACTTACCGTATTGCTTGGTCTGTTGTTCACTGCAGTTCAGGCTTATGAGTACATTTATGCACCTTTCGCTTTCTCCGACTCCATCTATGGAGCGACCTTCTTCATGGCGACAGGGTTCCATGGATTTCACGTGATAGTAGGAACAATCTTCCTGATTGTTTGCCTGCTGCGTGCCATGGCCGGACATTTTACACCACAACAGCATTTCGGGTTCGAGGCAGCTGCCTGGTACTGGCATTTTGTTGACGTGGTCTGGCTGTTCCTGTTTTGCGCTATCTATGTATGGGGCTCATGGGGTGCGGTGATCGCGCACTAGTGAAAAGATTACTCTAGCTGGCTGCAGCTATTGCAATATTACATTGATTTGACACCCGCAGCCTTGAGGTTGCGGGTGTTTCTTTTCGATTGGGGACCTGGACCCTACATATTGATTGGTTTAGTCAGGCAGGAAGGACCTGGTCGTGGCAGGCAAGAAGCAGGAATCAAGGGTCGAATGGCCGGAGATTTCTCCCTTTGATGCAGGAATGAAATGCGCTTGCCCTCGATGTGGCGAAGGACGGCTTTATGACGGTCTTCTCAATCCGGCGAAGGGCTGCATGGCTTGTGGTCTTGACTATTCCTTTATCGATTCCGGTGATGGTCCCGCTGTGTTTGTGATCATGATCCTCGGTTTCGTCATACTTGGTCTGGCATTGTTTCTGGATTCAATCCTCCAGCTACCCATCTGGCTTCAACTGGCCATATGGACGCCTATTACCATTGCATTATCGATATGGGCTTTACGATTGACCAAGGCGATCATGATTGCCCTTCAATATCGAACGGCTGCGCGCGAAGGGCAGCGTATTGGATGAAGCGCTCATCTATTGTCATTTTGGTTTGTATTATGGCAGGCACTGCAGTCCTGTCTGCGCTTGGATTTTGGCAGGTGCAAAGATTGCACTGGAAAGAATCTCTTATCTCGCAGGTGGAAGCCAGACGGTTATCCGAGCCTCTTTCATTGGCACAGATGGAAGAGCGCTGGGCAAAAACAGGGGATGTCGACTACTGGCCGGTGAAGTTTCAGGGAATCTTTGATCATTCAGCAGAGCAGTATTTCTATACGACCCACAAGGGGAAGGTAGGTTGGAATGTCTATACGCCTGTGGATCTGGATCATGGACGAAAAATATTCGTGAATAGAGGCTTTGTTCCTGACGCTTTGCGTTCCCCTGAAAGCCGTGGTGACGGACAATTATCCGGGAAACAGGAAATCACCGGCTTGGCGCGCAATCCGCTTGCAGAAAAACCGAACCGTTTTATTCCCGATAACGATTTGGCAGAAAACATCTACTATTGGAAAAGCCTGGATGAAATGATGCAATCCGCCGGTTTGGAGGCAGATGATCTTGTTCCGTTTTTTGTGGATGCCGGAGATAGCCCGGTCTCGGGTGGCTGGCCCTTGGGCGGCACGACGCTGATTTCCTTTTCCAATAACCATTTGCAATATGCAGTCACCTGGTTTGGATTGGCGCTGGCGCTGCTCGGTGTTGGCGGATATTTCCTGTATTCCTACAACTATCGAAAACCAACTTGACAGGCCTGTCCTCTAACCGCTTAGTCTGACCATGATTCTGATCTGGAACCGTTGCAATGAATGACGCAAAACCACAACTGACATTGAGACTTTGCGGACCTCGTGGCTTTTGCGCTGGCGTTGATCGCGCTATTCAGATTGTCGTTCTGGCGCTCAAGAAATATGGCAAGCCGGTTTATGTCCGTCATGAGATCGTGCACAACCGGCATGTGGTGGAAGGGCTTGAGGCGCGCGGCGCAGTGTTTGTAAAGGAACTCGATGAAATCCCGCAGACGGAACAACCGGTGATTTTCTCTGCGCACGGTGTTCCGAAATCGGTTCCGGAAAATGCAAAGGCGCTAAATCTGAATTTTCTCGATGCCACTTGTCCACTGGTGTCCAAGGTCCACAAACAGGCGCTCCGCCATTTGCGTCACGACCGGCATGTCATTCTGGTCGGACATGAAGGACATCCCGAAGTTATCGGTACGCTGGGGCAGTTACCCGAAGGAACCGTTTCCCTGATTGAAACAGTGGAGCAGGCGGCTGTGTTCGAAGCACCTGACGGCAAGCAATTGGGTTTCGTCACCCAAACCACGCTGTCGGTCGATGATACTGCCAGCATTTTGGAAAAGCTTGCCGAAAGATTTCCCGATCTCGCCGAACCAGCGGCAGAATCGATATGCTATGCCACGACCAATCGTCAGGAAGCAGTCAAGTACGCGGCACCCGGGGCAGACCATTTTCTGATTGTTGGTGCGCCAAACTCTTCCAACTCGAAACGGCTTGTTGAGGTTGCTCTCAAGGCAGGCGCAAGAAACGCCGCGTTGGTTCAAAATGCCGGAGAAATAAATTGGCCGGAAATGGAATATGCTTCTGTCATTGGATTGTCTGCCGGGGCATCGGCACCTGAAATTTTGGTCGACGAGATCGTTTCAACGCTTCGTTCCCGATTTGACGTGACTATTGAACTGGCAGAAACAGCGCAGGAAAATGAACTCTTCCCGGTGATGCGTCAATTGCGTGATGTACCGCTGGAATCCGAAGACATGGCATTTGTAAACGGCTGACGGAGAACAGATTGGCCGTATATACAGATATACCCGACGAAGAACTGACGTCACATCTTGAACTCTACAATATTGGCGAATTGCATGCCATCAAGGGTATTGCCGAGGGCGTGGAGAACTCCAATTTTCTGATAACCACGGACACAGGCACCTATATTCTGACGCTTTACGAAAAGCGGGTCGATGTTGCGGACTTGCCGTTCTTTCTGGGCTTGATGAAGCATCTTTCTTCCAGGGGAATTACCTGTCCGGAACCAGTGGAAATGCGTTCCGGTCAAAGTCTGGGAACACTTGCCGGGCGGCCAGCAGCAATTGTCAGTTTTCTGGACGGCATTTCGCTGCGGCGGCCCACTGCCGCAAATTGCCGTCAGGCCGGAGAAATTATGGCCAGGATGCATATCGCGGCCAGAGATTTTGATATCCGGCGTGAAAACGCTCTGGGGATGGTTGATTGGCGTCCCTTGTTTAAAAAATCACGCGATGGTGCAGATACGGTCTCAAGCGGTCTGGCCGATCTGGTGAACTCTGAACTGGAATTTCTGGAAAATAACTGGTCAGGGGATTTACCATCGGGGGTCATCCACGCAGATATGTTTCCCGACAATGTCTTGTTTCTCAAGAACCAGCTTTCCGGAGTGATAGACTTCTATTTTGCATGTAACGATCT
>JBPCWJ010000296.1:0-8563 GCA_051009635.1 Rhizobiaceae bacterium | reverse complement strand
CTTCACGTTGCTTCATTTGCTGACGCTGAGGGCGGATGATCAAGAAATACATGATCACGAAGATCAGAACAAAGGGCAATATACCCATTACAATATCGCCGCCGCCTCCGGACTGCGCATAAGCGGGAGTTACAAACATCTAAAACTGCTCCTTGAACGATTAATCCTCTACGCAGACAATCCACCATTCGTATTGTCGCGAAATTTCGCGGAATATAGACGTTAGTTTGTCAAATGCAATGCGAAACCGGGGCGAATTGACCATAGCTGTGGTAAGCTGGTATCGCAGGATGGAAAATGGCACTCAGAACCCGTTTGACGAGGGTCAGTTCATGGCAAACTTGCATGTATTTCATGTTCCAATATTGCAACTAGCCATTTTTCAAAAACCGCCAACCTGTTGAGATTGCCGTGAAAAACGACCCCTTGGCTGAAATAAACGCAAAGCTTGACCTATTAATGGGCCTGATCGAGCGTGCAGTACCTGAAAAACCACCTGAAAATGACCTGTCGGCAGCTGACGCCTTTGTCTGGCATTCAGAACGAAATTGGCTACAGCCAGTGGCGGATGTAAACCGCGTTTCCATGCCGCTTTTGAAGGGAATCGACCGGGTACGGGACATTCTTCATGAAAATACAGAGCGATTCGCCAAAGGTGTCGGTGCAAACAATGCCCTGTTATGGGGAGCACGGGGCATGGGGAAATCCTCGCTGGTCAAAGCGCTCCACAAAACAGTCTCCGACAATAATCCTGGTGTACCGCTCAAACTGATCGAGGTTCATCGCGAAGATATCAATTCGCTACCTGTGCTGCTCAACATGCTGCGCGGCAGAATGGAACGCTTTATCCTCTTTTGCGACGATCTCTCATTTGACCATGATGATACTTCCTACAAGTCACTAAAGGCGGCACTCGATGGAGGAATTGAAGGGAGGCCGGAAAATCTTGTCCTGTATGCTACTTCCAACAGGCGGCACCTCTTACCACGGGACATGATCGAGAATGAACGCTCCACCGCAATCAATCCGGCGGAAGCAGTAGAGGAAAAGGTCTCACTATCGGATCGATTTGGTTTGTGGCTTGGTTTTCACAAATGCAGTCAGAACGACTATCTGTCCATGATTGATGGCTATGTCGAGCATTTCGGCCTGGATTATCCGACAGAAACGCTCCACCATGAGGCACTTGAATGGGCAACCACCCGGGGAAGCAGATCGGGCCGGGTCGCCTGGCAATATATTCAGGACCTCGCAGGCCGATTGGGTTCCGCCGTTAAATAAGAACTCCACACACAGTTTTTAAAAAGAATTGCCCGCTTCGAAAAGCGGGCAAGTAGATGGAGGTCGTCTTTTTTCCCAATCGGGCTTATTCGGTCAGCGTCTGGTTCATACGCTTCCAAGATGTTTTAGCGGATCGACCGGGGAAGAATCCTTGCGGAGTTCAAAATGCAGTTTCGGAACACTGGCACTACCAGTCCGGCCGGAACGGGCGATGATTTCACCGCGCCGCACTTCATCACCGCGCTTTACTTCCAGCGTCTTGTTGTTGGCATATGCAGATACCCATCCATCCGAATGACGGACCAGGATCAGGTTGCCATACCCTTCCAATTCATCTCCGGAATAGACAACCACGCCGTTTTCAACTGCTTTAATGGCCGTTCCTACAGGTACAGAGATATCGATCCCGTCATTACGCCCGGATTGCGTCTTGTCTCCGAAATTGGAAATTACCCTGCCTCTTGCAGGCCATCTGAAGTCACCAATTCCTGTGCGTGACGGTGCCGCAGTGTCTTTGCCCGCAGTCTTTGTCGATTTTTCCTTGGTTTCAGCAGGTTTTACATAAGGTTGCGGACCTGATGCCCTTGCGCTCACATTTTTGTCTGTGGCTCCGGTTACGGTCCTGTCGACTTCAGGTGCGCTGTTACTTGCCAACGTCTTCGTAGAGCCGGTGGGAAGAGCAAGTTTTTGCCCAATCCTTACATTTGTTCCCGCTAGCTGATTTGCGGCAATCAATGCAGAGACTGTGGTTCCATTTTCCCTGGCGATTTTTGAGAGCGTATCACCCGGTTGCACGATATATGCGGTTGCCGAAGGCCTGGCAGACGACTGACCAGTTGATGTATTCGAACTCTTGCTGGCCGTTTGGTTAGGGTTCTTCGAAGGCATTGGCGCCTTCCCGGCATCCGGTGCAATCATGGAACCTGTTGTGGCGCGAGCATTTCTAGTGTTCACGTTGTTGTCAGGCGCCGAAATCGGTGCATTGCGGGAATACATGTAGGTCGGGATTGTCACCTTTTGACCAGCCTGAACCTGCGAAGCATTCCTGATATCGCTTGCCTTCATGATTTCCTTGACCGGAACGCCATAACGCTTTGAAAGATTGTATAAAGTCTCACCTTCCTTAAGCGTGATTACGGTGCCACCAGTTGAGCTCCAGCCGCCGGGATCAGCGCCACCCGGCTTGCGGGTCTGAGAAATTGCGCTCGAAGCGGTTGGCTGTGGCAGTTCGGAACGTTGAACTGAGGATGTGCTTCCTGTGGTCTGGTAGGATGCCGAACCATAGTTGCCGGTGGCTGAGGGAGCATTATACGGCGAATAGGTGGAGTTTGCTGTGGCATAGCCATCAACAGACTGCCCATCGTTTACTCCGTTCAGCGGAATTGGGTGCTGTCCAGGAACGCTGCTGACAGACGAGGTCGTCGAACTATCCAGATAATCGGGATATGGGTTTTCCGATCCTGAATTATTCGCGGAGATGTCCGCAGTGCTGTTGTAGATGGAATTGTCAAACCGCGTAAAATCGGAACTGCATCCAGCTCCTGCGCCCGCGATCAACGCAATTACCGCCGCCTGGCATGCCAAGCGCATGCGATTACTCAAAACTACAGTACGCATACCGATACCCGCATCATGAATTTGCATGACGCTATTAAGAACCGTTAATCTTACCGTTGGGTTAAGCCGGGCAAAAAAATTGTAAATTAGTTATTTCTAATTTATTTTCGAATCTCGCGGAATCCGGATTTAAATCGCCTTTGAGATGCCCGACACCATCGGCTGCATGCGGACTTCAAACAGTTCTTCAGATTTTGCCCGCGATCCCGTCTTTGAAACGAGACGGACCATTTGTCTCCCATCAGCGGGTCCGACCGGTACGATTGCAAGACCTCCTGAGGCAAGTTGTTCCTCGACGAATCCCGGCACTTTCTCGCAGGAACAATTTACAATGATGCGGTCGAAAATCTGTTCGCTGGCGCCTGAACTGCCATCGGCAAGCATGACGACCACATTATCGATTCCCAGATTCTCCAAGCGCTGCTGCGCCTTGTCCACCAGCGTACGATAGCGTTCCAGGCTTGTAACGCGCGACGCCATATGCCCAAGCAAAGCCGACTGGTAGCCAGTGCCGGTACCTATCTCCAGCACGCGATGCTTTTTTTGTACATCAAAGGATTTCAGCTGCTGAGCCACCTGATCGGCCGATATCATTATCTGCCCGCATTCGATCGGCAATTGACCTCGAGTGTAGGATTCGTCGAGATGCATGATGGGAACGAAATTTTGCCGCGGAACCGCTTCAAACGCAGCCATAAGAGGGTGCGGCAATCCCATGGCGCGTAGGCGCAGCATGAGACTAACAATTGCCTCACGACGATCCTTCATTAGAGCCCCCGCCCTGGTCAGCGCCCATTCGGGTCAACCTCCGTCAAGTTACCGGTCAAACACCTCATTCAGATTGGTGCGGAAATTTTCATGCGTCAGATCAAGTTTCAAAGGCGTTACCGAAATACGATTTCCACTCAAGGCAGCAATATCCGAGCCTTTTCGTTGTGCCGGTACATTCCGGCCAAATCGTAACCAGTAATAGGGATAACCCCTGCCATCCATTCGCTCTTCCATGAAAAGGCCATGGGTATAGGCGCCCTGCCCGGTAATCTCGGTTCCTGTGACTTCATCCGGCATACAGTTGGGGAAATTTACATTAATCAGCGTTTTCTCGGGAAATTCGGTTTGTAAAATCTGATTGATGATACCCGGCGCATGTTGAAGTGACGTTTCCCAGTTCAATTGACGCGCACCATTGGCAAAATCATATGCTTGAGACAGTGCAATCGATGGAATTCCCAACAGCGTTCCTTCCATGGCACCAGCCACTGTGCCCGAATACGTCACATCATCTGCCACGTTCTGGCCGGCATTTACGCCTGACAACACCAGATCAGGTGGTGTCTCCATCAGTTCACGGACACCCATAATCACGCAATCGGTGGGCGTTCCCTTCAAGGCGTAATGGCGCTCTCCAACCATGCGCAAGCGAAGCGGTTCATTCAGCGTCATGGAATGGGCCAGCCCGCTTTGATCAGTCTCCGGTGCCACCACCCAAACCTCATCGCTGAGTTTCGAAGCGATATCTATCAGGATTTGCAACCCCGGAGCGTGAACGCCATCATCATTTGTAATTAGAATTCGCATCAGGTCACCGGCTCCAACCGTTTCAATCCGCCCATATAGCCAGAAATTGCGTCCGGTATTGTGACAGAACCATCTTCATTCTGATAATTTTCCATAACCGCAATAAGCGCGCGGCCTACCGCTACACCTGATCCATTGAGCGTGTGGACATGGGCAAGTGATTTACCGTCATCCAGCCGGTACCGCGCGTTCATCCGGCGGGCCTGAAACTCGCCACAGACTGAACAGCTTGAAATTTCTCGGTATGCGTTTTGACCCGGAAGCCAGACTTCGATGTCATAGGTCTTTTGAGCTCCGAACCCCATATCTCCAGTTGAGAGCACCATCACCCGGTAATGCAAATCAAGTTTTTTCAAAACCGTTTCCGCGCAGCTCAACATGCGTTCCAGTTCATCCAGTGACTTGTCCGGCGCAGTTACTGATACCAATTCCACCTTGTTGAATTGGTGCTGGCGCAGCATTCCACGGGTATCACGCCCTGCGGAACCGGCCTCCGAGCGAAAACACGGCGTAAGAGCGGTAAACCGCAATGGCAAAGCAGCTCCGTCAACAATTTCATCGGCCACCAAATTGGTCATTGGCACTTCGGCTGTGGGGATGAGCCAACGTTTATCGGTGGTTTGAAACAGATCTTCGGTGAATTTCGGCAACTGGCCGGTGCCGTACATTGTCTGATCATTGACCAATAATGGCGGCTGGATCTCCGTATATCCGTGTTCCTGGGTGTGCATATCGATCATGAATTGGCCGAGTGCGCGCTCCATACGGGCCAGGCCACCGTTTAAAATTGTGAAGCGGGAGCCCGCAATTTTCGCTGCCCGCTCAAAATCCATCTGTCCGAGCATCTCACCAACTTCAAAATGCTCCTTTGGCTCAAATCCAAATTCCGGTTTCTTTCCTGATTGGCTGTGCTCGATATTGGCTGACTCATCGTCCCCGACCGGCACATCATCCAGTGGCAGGTTTGGGATGACTTCAAGGGCTGCGATCAGTTCGGCCGACAATTCACGTCCGGCCTGTTCACCGGACTGCACCGTGTCCTTTAGTTTGGAAACCTCTGACTTGAGCTTTTCGGCAAGTTCCTTGTCTCCGGCGGCCATTGCCTTGCCGATTTCCTTCGATGCAGCGTTGCGCTGGGTCTGCAATTCCTGCAACTGCGCCACATTTGCCTTCCGGCGATCATCAATATCGATCAACAAGGCTGCCTGCGGTTCAAGACCCCGACGGCCCAAACCCTGATCGAACGCATCAGCGTTCTCCCGAATCCATTTGATATCAAACATTTTCTACCAGCCGCAATTATACAAATACACCAAGAAGGATCACGGTAGCGAAATCAGGAAAGTGCTGCATCCGAGTCAGAAGCACTTCCTACATCTCCCTCACGTTTTTCCCTTTCTTCCTGCCGCTTCTTTTCGACGAGTCGGGCAGAGAATATGGAGAGTTCGTAGAGGAGCAAGGTCGGAACCGCAAGGCCGATCTGACTTACAGGGTCCGGAGGTGTGAGAACGGCTGCCGCAATAAATGCAAACACCACCGCATATTTCCGCTTGCTCTTGAGTGTTTCAACCGAAACAAGGTCTGCCTTTGCCAGCAAGGTAATTATAACCGGTAGCTGGAACATGATGCCAAAAGCAAATATCAGCGTCATTGTCAGCCCCAGATATTCACTGACACGCGGGAGCAGCTCGATCGTCGGCCGGGCCCCATCACCTGTTTGCTGCATAGACAGGAAGAAATTCATTGCCAGCGGCATAATCAGAAAAAATACCAGGCAAGCACCAAGAACAAACAGGATTGGTGTGGCAATCAAGAACGGAAGAAATGCCTGCCGCTCATTGCGATAAAGACCCGGCGCTACAAATTTGTAGAGTTGCGCAGCGATTATCGGAAACGAAATAAACAGCGCGCCAAAGAAGGCAATCTTGATCTGTACAAAGAAATATTCCTGTGGCGCGGTGAAGATAAGGGTCAAATTTGCATTTTCGCCCGCAGCGCGCTCGTAGGGGATCACCAGAATATTGAAAATCTGGTCTGCGAAAATAAAGCAGGCAATGAAAAACACGAAGATCGCCAGAACCGCGTAGAAAAGGCGCTGGCGCAACTCAATCAGATGTTCAATAAGCGGTGCACTGGAGGAATCCAGGTCTTCTTCCTCGCTCATGCGTCAGTGCCTGTCTTTGCTTTCTGCGCCCTGCTTTTGGCGGAGGGCTTTGCTTTTGTTGTCTTTGCAGCAGTTTTTGTCTTCGCAGTAGATGGCTGGGCCGTCGTGGATTTGCTTGATTTATCCTTTGTACCCTTAGCTTTTTCCGCTTTTGCCTTGGTACCTGCGCTCTTGCCAGTCCTTGAAGAGACCGATTTGGCCGCAGTAGTTCCTGTTGACTTTTGTCCACCGGTTACGGCTTCCACCGGCTTGTTCAAAGTGTCGGTCAGCTCTTTCTGGACGCTGTCGATAGACTTTTTAGCCTCTTCGACTGGCGAAAGCACCTTGGATGGTGAGAGATTTTTGACTTCATCAAGTTCGGCTTCCCGCAGGGCATCGTCGAATTGCCGTTGAAAATCACCGGCCATACGTCGCACACTGCGCACTGTCTTGCCGAAGCTGCGCAACATCCCGGGCAGGTCCTTGGGACCAACCACCAGGATCATCACCACCCCAACGACTATTAATTCTGTCCAGCCGATATCGAACACGGGTAAAGACCTTAAAATCTACGAAGAAAATAAATCACCAATTGCCTTAGCGGAAACGGCAATCGGGATAGCAACAGCGCGTTTCAGCTACTGCTGCTTGAGCTGTCTTTTGCTTGTGAGACAGTTTCTGACGGCTTTTGATCAATGGTCTTTGCCGTATCAACTTCTTCCTCTTTCAGGCCTTTTTTGAAGGAATTGATTCCCTTGGCAACATCACCCATCAATTCGGATATCTTGCCGCGACCGAACAGAAGCACCACCACAACAGCGACGATCACAATCTGCCATATTCCAATTTGTCCCATGGTTTGCTCCTCAAACCTTATTTTTCAGGCCCTGCCGGGCCATTCATGAATTGGATTGCACCCTAGAGCATGTCTCCATCTTATGGAAGCTTTCCGCAAGCATCACAGGGTGACTTCTGCTAATATAATAAACATTGGAGCGTTTTTCATCAGGCCGGGAAAATCATTGCGGCTTTTTCATCAATTCCAATGTCAACAATCCCCGTTTCCAACGGTAAACTACCTGCACGAATCCTCGCCCGAACGGGTTCTTCGGTGCCTTCAAGGGCAATTTCAAGGATTTCGGCCATTCCAAGAAACCTTCTCTCAAGAATTCTACCCTGAACCTTGCCTTTCGGGTCGCCAGTGCGCCTGGCACGTTTGTTTTTGTGTTCTGAAACCTGAATATCCTGCAATCGCGCACAAACCGCCACCAATTGACCGTCATTGATTTTCTTCACTGGCACTTCGCCAATAACAGTGACGACCTTGCCATTTTGTACCGTTCCATAAAACAGGTTTAGCTGGGAAAAGAATTGCGCGGCAAATAAATCTGCTGGTTGATCATACAGCTCGTTTCCTGTCCCGGTCTGGACCAGATGTCCCTGCCGCATCAGGGCAATTCTATCAGCAACAAGCAGTGCTTCTTCAGGATCATGGGTGACAATAACAGCGGTCGATCGCGTGTCGCGCAGAAGACCAATGGTTTCGTCACGAATATTGTCCCGCAGCCTGGCATCGAGTCCGGAAAATGGCTCATCCATCAGCAAGATGCCTGGCCGAGGTGCAAGCGCCCTCGCAAGCGCAATTCTCTGTTGTTCTCCACCCGATATCTGATGCGGATAGAGGCCGGCCATGCTGGCCATACCGACGCGCGACAACATCCGCTCGGCTTCCTCAAGCGCAATGTCTGGTGGGACCGCGGTCAATCCAAACAGGACATTTTGAAGTATTGTAAGGTGCGGGAATAGCGCAAAATCCTGAAACACCAGTCCGACGCCGCGTTTTTCCGGTGGAACCTCGACACCGTCACCAGCGACGATGCGCTTGTCTATCCACACACTACCGGATACCGGCTTTTCAATTCCGGCGGCAATTCGAAGCATTGT